>JAKAPV010000046.1:14209-14860 GCA_021806845.1 Bacillota bacterium
AACGCTTTTCGGAAGCAGCGAAGCACGTTATGTCAACATGTCTGCAAGCTTGAATTTGATTCACCCAAATTTCACCACTCAACGGCAGGCCGATCGGAAGGCACCCACAGACACGAAGCCCCTCTGATCGTCAGGCAGGGGCAGCAACTCGTCTCCGCGAATTCGGCCCCATGCTGCACGTCGCCTATCTGGTCGCCTGCGTGGGCGCAGTTCTGCTTATTCTCCTCGGCATAGCCCTTCTGCTGGAGCGGCTCCGTGCGCGTCGGGGAGTCGGCTGGTCCGTTCTGCGCACTTTCCTCGACCTGATCGCGGCCATCGTAATTGCTATCTTCCCGTTCTAACCTTTGGAAAGTGGATGTCTGGGTTCGGACGACGATGTTGATCCGGTGAAAATGGTAGACAGCCACGGTACCCCGCTCCATGCATTGCCTCTCCGGCCGCGCAGTACGTCCAGACCCGTTTCGCTCGAAGAGAGGTGGCATAGCATTGTCGGTCATGCTGTTGACACTTCTGGCATTCGTCGCCGTGGTTCCGATTCTTGTTGCGGTGATATACGGGCTACGTCACTAAGTGACGGGAGCGACCGAAGGAAGGCTCCTTCGTGGGTCGAAGCGAGTTCCGACTCGGGGAAATACAGGCCGTTAGCACGAA
>JAKAPV010000317.1 GCA_021806845.1 Bacillota bacterium
TCTGAGCTGTCGCAAGAGTTCGCCCCAGCTTGCGTCGGCGATCGACTTCGCGAGATGCCGGTTTCTCAGCATGCCCTTCACCCGAAGACGCTCCGCGCAGATGGCTTGGTTCTCGCGCACCAGGCGGGTGGTCAGCTTGTGGGTGAAGTCGCGGCGCCGGTCCGCGATCCTCGCGTGGATCCTCGCGACGCGCAGCCTTGCCTTCTCCCGGTTGCGCGAGCCCTTGCGCTTTCTCGCAAGGCTGCGCTGGGCATGGCGCAGGCGCCGCTCGTCGCGCCGCAGGAAGCGATCTCCTTTCACCTTCTCTCCCGTGCTCAAGGTCACGGCGTGCAAGAGACCAAGGTCGATGCCGACCGTCTTGCGGGCGATCGGCAGGGTGCGGATCTCCTCTTCGACGAGCAGGCTGACGAAGTACCGGCCCGCACGGGCGAGCGTCACCGTGACGGTCGAGGGACTGCCCTGCAGACGGCGCGACCAGCGGATGGGAAGCGGCTGCGCCATCTTCGCGAGGTAGAGGTGCTCGCCGTCGAAGCGGAACCCCGAGCGCGTGTACTCCGCCGCTTGGGGGTCGCGCTTTCTCTTCGGGCGCGGGTAGCGGGACCTTCCCGCGAAGAAGCTCTGGTATGCCCGCTCAAGATGCCGCAGGCACTGCTGCAGCGGCACGGAGGATACCTCGCTCAGCCAGGCGTAGTCCTCCCGCTTCTTGAGCGCGGTGAGCGCCGCGGAGAGGTCCCGGTAACCGAGCCTTTCCCCCCGCACGTGGTACGCCTCCGCCCGCAGCTCGCGGCCGTAGTTATACACGACGCGGACGCATCCGAACGTCCGCGCGAGCATCGCCCGCTGCTCTGCGGTCGGGTAGCACCGAAACCGGTACGCTCGTTCTTGCCGCGACACCATATTTACCCATTCGACAACTGGAAGACGCTTCCTCCTCGACCTGAAGGTCGGGGTCTCCGCGTGATGCGATGATGATCTACCGCGCGCACCCGAAGGTCGGCGCGATCATCCACGTCCACGCCTGGATGGACGGCATCGCCTCGACGGACGTCAACTACCCCTGCGGCACGCTGCAGCTCGCGCAGTCCGTCGCGGCGTTGGTGCGCGAGGCCGAGGGCCCCGCGCGGGCCGTCGTCGGCCTCAGGAACCACGGGATGACCATCACCGGCCGCGACCTCGACGACATCATGGAGCGCGTGGACGGCAAGATCATCCCGCAGGTCCCAATGTCCTGATGTCCACGCAACGGGCACTCGTCTACCGCGTCTCCATCCCGCGCTACCTGCTCGGACAGGCGCTCGGCCGCCGCATGCCCTGGGTGCTCTGGGGCCCGCCCGGGCCGCTCAGCCTGCGCTCCGTGCCGCTGCCGCAGGTCCCCGGGGAAGGCTTTTTGGCTTTGCGCCCGCGCCTGAGCGGCATCTGCGGTTCGGACGTCGCCATCGTGCGCGGCGAGACGAGCCCCGCCCAGTCGCCGTTCCATTCCTTCCCGGCCGTGCTGGGCCACGAAGTGCTGGCGGACGTCGTCACTCCCGAGGATCACCCGCTCGCCGGCCGCAGGGTCGCGGTGGATCCCATGATCTCCTGCCACGTGCGCGGGGAGGAGCCCTGCGCCGCCTGCCGGACAGGACAGACGCAGCTCTGTGAGCGACGCTCCAGCCGCTCCGGCATCGGGCCCGGCACCCTGATCGGCTACCAGTCCCGCCTGCCGGGCGGCTTCTCCCGCCGCATGCTGGCGCATGAGAGCCAGCTCCATCCCGTGCCGGACGGCGTCTCGGACGAGCTCGCGGTACTGACGGAGCCCTACGCCATCGCGCTGCACGCCGTCCTGCGCCGGCCGCCGCTGCCGGGCGAGAAGGTGCTCGTGCTCGGCGCCGGGACGATCGGCCTCCTGACGCTGCTCGCCCTGCGCCTGCGGGGATCCGGCGCCGAGGCGCACGTCGTCGCCCGCCACGCCCACCAGCGCCGCTTCGCGCTGGCGCTCGGCGCGACGCGGGCATACGGGTACGAGGGAGCGGCCGTCGCCGTGCAGGCCGCCGCAGGCGCGGAACTCTTGCGCCCACTGCTCGGCAGGCCCGTCTTCAGCAGCGGCTTCGACCTCGTCTACGACTGCGTCGGCACGAACCGGAGCCTCGACGACGCGCTGCGCGTCACCCGCCCGGGCGGCACCATGGTTCTCGTGGGCACGGCGGGTCCGGCGAAGGTCGACTGGTCCTTCGTCTGGGCGGGAGAACTGCAGATCCTGGGGACGTTCGGCTACGGCCGCGAGGCGTCGGGAGAGCACACCTTTTCGCTGGCGCTGCGGGATCTGGGGACGGAAGGGGCCGCTCCCGCGGCCGGCCTGATCACGCACCGCTACCGCCTGGAGGAATACCGCCAGGCGATGCGCGCGCATCTCGTGGCTGGGGCGGAGCGGCCCTTGAAGGCCGTTTTCGACCTGCGCGACGACGCGTAGCCTGCGCGCCGTGGCACCGACTGCGCGAGCTGTCGCGCCGGTTTCGCAAGGTGCACCGGCTGCGCCACGCGAGCCGCCGCGGGCAACCCGCTAGTCGTCGTCCCCGCCGAGGAAAGAGAGCAGCGCGGCGTTGAACCGCTCCGGCTGCTCGAGATTGACGAGATGTCCGGCGCCGCCGATACGCAGGAGGCGTACCACCGGCATCGACGTCTCCATCCAGCGCGCGGCCTCCCGGATGCTTTGGCGGTCCTGGTCGCCGACGATGATCAGCGCCGGGGCCTTCACCTCCGGAAGGCGCCCGCGCGCGGACGGCTCGAGAAACCGCACGTCCGGGTCGACGACGCCGAGATGCAGACGGTAGAAATCCTGGAGCATCGCCATGGCGAGCTCCCGCACATCCGGCGCCACATCCTGCGGGAGCCTGTCAGGTCCCACGACCCATTGGAGGTAGTCGAGCTCTGCGGCGCGGATGGCGTCTCCCGCTGCGAACGCCTCCCCGGCGTCGTCCGTATCCTCCGGCGCCGGGAAGCCGGGTGCCAGCATGCTGGAGGGGACAAGGCACAGGCGGTGGACCTTTTCGGGGTGCGCGATCGCGAACTCCACCGCGGTCAGGGAGCCGAGTGAGGAGCCGACCAGGCTGACCCGACCGAGATCGAGCGCCTCGATGAGCGCTACGGGGTCGTCCGCGAG
>JAKAPV010000318.1 GCA_021806845.1 Bacillota bacterium
ACACCGCCACCTCGCGGATCGCGCGCATGACCGGTGCCGCTGTCCTGCCGTACTTCGTCGAGCGGCTGCCCGGCAGCCGCGGCTATCGGCTCGTCATTCATCCGCCGCTCGAAGACTTCCCGAGCGAGTCCCCGTGCGTAGATGCCGAGCGATTCCACCGCCTGATCGAGACGCAAGTGCGCACCACGCCCGACCAGTACTTGTGGATTCATCGGCGGTTCAAGGGACTCAGCGACGATTACCCCGATTACTATGCTCGGCCGGCGCGTACAAGTGCTTGAGGGCGGCAGCCGTTCGGGACGCACCGTCAGGGCTTGAGCGTCACCTCCCAGGTCACCGACGCATCAGCGATGAGAGAGGAGCGGACGCTGCAGTACTTGGTCACCGACAGCTCGACGGCCCGCGTCACCTTCTCGATCGTCGCGCTTGGGGCGGTGATGTCGAAGTGCAACACGGCCGAGGCCAGGCGGCGCGGAGTCGAATCAACGCGATCCGCCTCGATGCGCACGTTGAGCGCCTGCACCGGCGTGCGCTGCTTCTCCAGAATCGTGAGGACGTCCACCGCGGCACAGGTCGCGATCGCAGCCAACAGCACGTCGAACGGACTGGGCGCGGACAGCGCATCACCATCGATGCGAGCCCTGGGTCCCTGCGGCCGACCGGCTTCGAAGGCGAGGCCACCGACCCATTGCACGTCAATCGGCGCGTGAGCGAGGGTTCCTGACGATGATTGGGGCATGGGCAGCTCCAATGGAAATGTCGAGCTTTCAGGCGAACTGACGCCGCCAGCAGTCGCCGCCGGCCAGGCACTCGGGTACGACCTGAAACGGTACCGTGAGCATACACGGAAGGCGAGCGATTCAGGCTCACGTAACCGTTTGATTTGATGGCGTCCCCAAGGGGATTCGAACCCCTGTTACCGCCGTGAAAGGGCGATGTCCTGGGCCTCTAGACGATGGGGACGCAGTGTCGGCGGGCCTTGAGCCACCCTGCCGGGCAGGGCGCGCAAGCTTACACGCGCTCAATCCAGCGGACAAATGGCGGCGCGCAGCACCCAGCATGCGTCCACGGTGATGGGTGGTACGTCAGGCCATCAGTCACGAACAGGGAATTGGTGGAGCCAGGCGGGATCGAACCGCCGACCTCTTGCATGCCATGCAAGCGCTCTCCCAGCTGAGCTATGGCCCCACGAGAGGGCGGCGAAGGTACGGAACGCCTGGCGCGCTGTCAAGGAGAAATAGGGCGGATCCGCCGCGCGTTCATCGCCGATGAGCGGGGTGCCAATCGCCCGCGGTAAGGCCGTCAGGGGCCTCGTCAGGTCGTCGAGATATTGGAATCAGTCTAATCAGGCGAGGGCGTGCCGGCCAGCAAAGTGCCGTGAGGTCGCGCTGTGGCGCGGCGCCTCAGGGAGGCGGGCTAGCACGCAAGACGGCGTCGAGGCGAGCCAGAGTGCGTTCTCGCCCTAGCAAACCGAGCGTCTGATCGATCGGCGGGGACACTGCCGTACCGGTGACTGCGACCCGTACCGGTTGAGCGATCTTGCCGAGCCCCGTCCCGAGAGCGGCGGCCAGATCGTTGAGCACGCCATGGATGCCCGCCGCCGACCACTGCGGCAGCATCGCGAGACAGTCGCGCACGTTCGCGAGCGTCTCCAGAGCTCCGCCGGAGAGGTGCTTCGCCGCCGCCTTCGGATCGACCTCCACCGCATCGGTGAAAAAGAAGCGGCTGTTCAATGCCATCTCCTTCAAGGTCCTGGCACGCTCGCGCTGCGACGCGACGATGCCCTCGAGCAGCGGCTGATCGTCGCAGTCGAGCCCCAGACGGCGAAGCTGCGCGCGCAGGTACGGCACGAGCGTCGCCGGCGCCGTTCGCATCATATGCTGCTGATTCAGCCACAAGAGCTTCTCGGGATTGAAGGCGGAGGCGGCCCTGTTGACGTCCTTGATGTCGAAGGCAGCGATCATCTCGTCGCGTGTGAATACCTCCTGATCGCCATGCGACCAGCCGAGACGCACCAGGTAGTTGAGCAGCGCATCGGGCAGGTAGCCCTCCTCCTCGTACTGCAGCACGCTCACCGCGCCATGACGCTTGGAGAGCTTCGCGCCATCCGGACCCAGAATCATGGGCACATGCGCGTACGCAGGCGGCGCGGCCCCGAGCGCGCGCAGCATGTTCATCTGACGGGGCGTGTTGTTTAGGTGATCGTCGCCGCGGATCACGTGCGTGATCCCCATGTCCATATCATCGACGACGACGCAGAAGTTGTAGGTCGGCGTCCCGTCGGATCGGGCGATGATCAGGTCGTCGAGCTCGGAGTTCTGGAACGTCACCGTGCCGTGAACCAGATCCGCAACCACAACGGTTCCCTCGGTGGGATTGCGGAACCGTACTACCGGCTGCACGCCGGCGCGCGGCCCGGCGCGGTCGCGACAGATGCCCGGATAGCGGGGCTTTTCCTTGCGCGCGCTCTGCTGCTCACGCAGGGCATCGAGCTCTTCCTTGGTGCAATAACAGTGATATGCATGGCCCGAGGCGAGCATCTGAGCGATCACCTGATGGTAGCGGTCGAATCGCCGGGTCTGGAAATACGGACCCTCGTCGACCGTGAGCCCAAGCCAAGCCATGCCATCGAGAATCACGCGAACGGCCTCCTCCGTGGAGCGCTCCCGGTCAGTGTCCTCGACCCGCAGAATGAACTTCCCGCCCATGCGCCGGGCGTACAGCCAGCTGTAGAGCGCCGTACGAACCCCGCCCAGGTGAAGCATGCCGGTGGGGCTCGGAGCGAATCGGGTGACTACGGTCATGACAGTGGGGGGAGATCCGCGAATGGGGCGCGCATCCTACCAAGCGGGCGCCATCCTGGCACCCCGGATGCCGCTCACCGGGCGGCGTCAACCCACGGCCGGCCGGCGCGTTGGCGGCAGGAGCGGTCGCCGGACCGATGCGGGCTCCGCAGGAAGTTCAGCGCAGGTTCAGCGCCGGGGAGCGAGCCTTGCCCCAAGAGAGCCAGTGGAGAGCCGCCATGCGCAACATATTCCTTCGCAGCCTTCTGCCCGCGCTCGTGCTCGCGGCTCTGCCGATGGTCTCCTCCGCCGGGGTATTCATCGGCGTCTCGGTGAATGTCCCGCAGATCGGA
>JAKAPV010000047.1 GCA_021806845.1 Bacillota bacterium
AGCGTGTCGACATCCTGGTCGATCAGGTAGCTCACCATCGGCGTGCCGAAGAAGGCGCTCGGGTGCTTCTTCGGTATGAGGGTGTCGCCGGCGCGGGGCGCCACTTCCTCGACGAAGTCGTAGCCGCGGTCGGACACGGTCATCAGGCTCGGGATCTTCGTGCCCGTGCGTCCGGCATCGTAGCTCTCCTTGTGCGAGACGTAGGGGTAGAACACCGGAACCGCCTTCGCCCGGGCCACGGCGAGGAGCTTCTGGATCGCGTCGACAGCATCCCAACCGGACTCGCCGCAGGCGGTCTTGAACTCCTCCATCGCCTGCAGGATCGGGGCACGAACCGTTCCCACCGTGCGGTACTGCACGTCGATGACCACGACGCCGGGGCGCTTGCCGAACCCGCTGGTTCGGCCGAACCCGGCCTTCTCGTATACCTCCTGGTCGCGCTCAGAGATCAGCCCATCCCAGACTCTGCCCACAGGATCTCCCCCTCCGTGTACGCGACGTCCAACGTGACTCCCGTATGCCGCATTGCGGCCGATGGCCGTCACCATCGCCCTCTGTGCTTGCGCCATGTATCCATCCGGCTAGCACCTGCCGCGACCGTTCCCTGGCCTCCGAAACCCTTTCGATGCGACGCACCCCACCCATTTCGCAACAGTCGATGGTATCCTCCGCAGTCCCAATCTTCTGTTCTCTGCGTGTTGTATACAATCCTCCGCATGCAAAGTCACACCCCCTACGTCCAGCAAGTGGTGCAAATAGCAGAGGTGATCAGTTCGGTAGTCCTTAAGCAAACCGCCTCCTGTCTCGGTTGGGTACGTTCCTTGTACGCGGGCCGCCCGCCCGCAGCGGTGCCACTCGATCTTGGCATGCTGGCAAAAATGATACCGAGCTCCTTGCTATGATGGCGGTTGGAGGCGGTACGGCGGTGACGATTCCAGAGCAGGTCGTGGAGCGACTGACGGCCGCGCTTCCAGTCGAGAAGGTCATCCTCTTCGGCTCGCGCGCACGCGGCACATCACGCCGTGATAGCGACTGGGATTCCCTCGTCGCAATGAGGACTTCACTACCACGTTCAGAGCGTTCTCTGGCGGTTCGCCGCGCCGCTAGAATAAAGGGAGCCCCATGGACTTCCTGGTTCGGACTCCCGACGAAATGCGCGATGGATTCGCGCTCTCAAAGGAGATCCTGCGCGAAGGCCAGGTTCTATACGATGCGCAAGGTTGATGAGTGGCTGTCCAAAGTGAGCCTATCGGATGTCCCCACGACAACGTCTCGGAGCTGACCTCTTGATATCTTGTCAAGGGATCGTTGTCGAAGTAATCGCGTTCGCGTGTTCTCTGCCAAGCGAAATCGGGCCTCGAGACTAAGAGTGAGGGGCAGCGCCACCGTACGCACTGCCCCTCACTGAAGATCGAACCCGTCCCGGGGATCGCGACACCGCAGTCCCTACCTGTGGAACGTTCCCGCCCGGTAGGGTCTATCGGTTTGACTTGAGCAGGTCCACCTGATCTTGTGAAAGCCCCTTCTGGAGCCTCAACTGATCTTTCAGAAGGTCCTTGTCCTGCAGGGGGCGACGCCGCAGCTGGGTCGGTTTGGCGACTCGCCCTAGGCGCGAAACAGGTTTCACGCGCATCCCCCCTCGTCGGTATTATACGCCAGCCGCTGTAAGCCCCACGCACACTACTCCCGCCGTAGAAAGACGGACGCCCACTTCCAGAGCCGACTCTTAGGAGCTTTCTCGGAAAGTCGCAGCAGAGCCAGCTGAGAGACGCCGAGCCGGGTTTGAAGAGGCTACGGGGTGCCCGATGAAGGCTGTCGGATAGGCTGAGGTTGATGTGACGCGGTTGCGTGAGGCGGCGTTGGACGCGAGGAACCAAACCCCACGGGCGCGAAGAGTTGCCGCGGGGCCGAAAGGCTCCTGGGATGGGCGCAGCTGGAGCTTTTAGGTTGCCGAGGCGGTGGCCTTGGAGTCGAAGGCGGCGTCCAGGACGCCGGCCCAGGCCTGCACGTGCATGGTGATGGCCGCGATCACGACATGGGCGAACCAGATGCCGTCCGAGCGATGGCGCCCACGGGCAAGCCTTAAGGCTCCCTTGAGGTGGCTGAAGCAGCGTTCGGATGCGGTTCGGCAGTCCATGGCGGCTTTCCAGGCGGCAGATCCGCGTGCGATGCGGGTCTGCAGGCGAGGATCGCGGCGCAACGAGGCGGCGTGATCACGATAGAAGCACGTCCGCTGGCACGACAGATCTGGGTGGGCAGACAAGGGGCAGCGCCACTGGGTGTAGAGACCGAGGTGGCTGCTGCCCCTCTTGATCAAGGCATGGCCTTCTCGGCAACGGGCGTGGCCTTGGAGGTCGAGATGAATGCCCTCACGCTCGGCCAAGGGGCGCCTGCCACGGCCGCGGCGCTCACGGAGCTTGCGATCGGCGCGGGGGAAGCGACGGCGCTTTGGTTTCTCGGGCTTCCCCTGGGCGTCGATCTCACGTTCGTTGAGGTCGATGACGGCGGCAGTGCCGTGCTGTTCGAGGTGGACGTAGAGGGGCAGAGCGTCGAACGCGCTGTCCCCGATGAAGCGGGAGAACCCGCCGGGGTAGAGCTGCTCGGCCCCGACGAAGGCGACGGTGCCGGCGATGCTGTCGTGCCGGCTGCCCTGGCACAGGCGCAGGTAGATGGGCAGGTCGTGACCGCCCTGGGTGTCGACGACGGCAGAGAGGTGGCGGCCATAGAAGAAGCAGTTGCGGTAGCTGTCCCAGCCCACAAGGGCGCCAGGATCGGCGTATCGGCGGTATATGTGCGGACAGGGGTCGGTCTTCTTGCAGCCGCAGATGCGGTGGCCGCGGCCGTTGGCGCCGGAGACGAGCGGGCTGCCGTCCACCGCCACGGCGAAGCGAGTGTCCGTGCCGAGCAGACCGCGTTCTTGGGAAACGCGCACCACCCCTTGCAATACCGCCTGCCAGTGCGGGAAGGGAAGCTTGGGCGGGTGACGGCGCAGGCGGTCCAGAATGCGGCCGACCGTACCCGAGCGCCGGGGCGGGGCTTTCTTTCCCTTCTTGACACCCTTGGGCCGCTGCAGCGAGCGCATGACGATCGAGTGGCCGGGCAGCGTGCCAGAGATGCGGCGCAATACGTCATAGAAGGTGCCAACGCCGGGCAACTGCTCGGGGTCGAGGCCGCAGAGTCTAGCCAGAAGGGGCTCGCGGTTCAGCCGATAGACCCACTCGGTGATGGAAGCCGTACCGAGGTGGGCCATGATGACGAGGGAACGCAGGACCGGGACCGGATCGCGCCCCGGACGACCGTCCTGGGCATACAGGGACGAGAGGATCGGCGCGAGGAAGTCGAAGTTGGCGCTGCGGACCATGGCCTCGGCCTGGCGGTAGGCATGAAACGCGGTTGCACCATTCTTTCGCAGTTCATGGCGCTTGGTGAGGGGTTCAATCTGCCGCAGGAAGTCTTTATGCGAGACGAATACGGGGTACACGAGCACCGCCCTTTCCGGAAGGCTATTGAGAAATGCCTCCCGCGCCGATTCTTGGGCGTCTCGTCGATTATCAAGGGCCATATGCGGCTATTTCCGTGGACCAGGCACGATAAAGCCCCGGCTTTCTAGCCGAGGCTCGCAGATTCGCTACATCATATACCGGCATTCAGTTGTGTATTTCGAAGGACTTGAAGCGCGTCAGCCCACACCCCGAGCAGCTTTCAGGTTTCCGAGAAGGCTCTTAGCAGCCACCATCCCTTTGTTCGCTACGACGGCAGCCGACAACTTCGCGAGCAGTTCTTCCTCCATTCCGGCCCCTCACACGTGCCTGTTGAAGACGGTCGACGCGACCGGTCCGATGTATGGCTCACGCGGCCACAAAGCCACGATTCATGCCATTCCCCACAAACCTAGGGAAGCAGCGTACGAACCGGGCGTGACTGTTCCCCGCTCCACATCCTTGTCTGTCCTGTGTATACTAAGTATATCCTTCGCCGTAGGGGTGAGCTCCGATGCGGTCTCGGGTGATGCAGTGGGGCAACAGTCTGGGAGTGCGCATTCCGCGGGTGTACGCTGAGGCGGTCGGTTTTCTTCCTGGGACGCACGTGGAAATCGTCGCACGCGAGGACGAAATTGTCATCAGGCGTAGCGACACGAAACTCGAGAGCCTTCTGGCGCAGGTCACCCCCGAGAATCTGCATGCTGAAGTCACTTGGGGCGGTCCCGCCGGACGTGAACAGTGGTAACGCAAGCGCCGCATGCACCGCGTCGGGGAGACCTCGTGTGGCTCACCTACTGGCCTGCGACTGGTCACGAACAGAGCGGCAGAAGGCCGGCCATCATTCTGTCGCATGAGATTTATAACCGCAAAGTGGGTTTGTGTGTTGCGTGCCCGGTAACGTCCGAGATCAAGGGCTACCCATTCGAAGTGCCTCTTCCTGAGGGTCTCCAAGCACATGGAGTGATCCTCGCTGACCAAGTTCGCAGTGTCGACTGGAGAGCGCGTGATGCCGAGTTGATCGAGCAGTGCCCTCCGACCACCGTCGCGGAGGTACTGTCGCGCATCAAAGCACTCATCGAATAACTCGGCTGGTACGCGTGTTCGACGTGACCTACCTGGTGCGCCCGCCTGCGGGTGAAACAACTGCATACGGTCTTGCAGATCGCGATGGGCTGGAGGAACTGCCACCTCGACGAATTCCGATGGGGGCTGCTGGCGCAAATCACCGCGTCCTCAATCGTGTCCCAGCCGTACAAGCACGTTGCTTCTTGCGTCGGTATAGACTAGTCTCCGACTAGGAAGGTGAGCCTCATGGAGCGAATCGGTTCTTACGAAGCCAAGGCGCACTTGGCCGAGTTGCTCGACAAGGTTGAGCGAGGTGAGTCCATTCTCATCACCCGCAATGGCAGGGTGGCTGCCCTGCTTAGCCCTCCTCCGGGAGGACGATCCGGTACGATAGATCAGACGATCGCCGAACTTCGTGCCTTCGCCAAGGGGCGTACGCTGGGGATGGATCTTCGAACGGCGATTGAAGAGGGGCGCCGGTAAGTGGCTTTCGTTCTGGACACGTCGGTGACGATGGCGTGGTGCTTCGCGGACGAGTCGGACGCGTTCACGGACCAAACCCTGGAGCGTTGCCGGACGGAATCGGCCGTCGTGCCTAGCCTATGGGCGCTCGAAGTGATCAACGTGCTCTTGGTTGCGGAGCGGCGGAACCGCATCGAGTCGGCCGCATCTGCCAGGTTTGTGGAACTGTTGCGCGGTCTGCCCATCGAAGTGCATTGGGATCCTCAGTTCTACGAGGACTCAACGCTCTTCGAGGTGGCGCGCCGACACCGCCTCAGCTCTTACGACACAGCCTACATCAGTTTGGCTATGCGACGTGGCCTGCCGCTGGCGACCAAGGACCAACGGCTAGGCCGTGCCGCATCGGCTGAGGGCGTCGAGTTGCTTCACGCCGACAAAAGCAACTGAATCGCACCGGCGCCTGATGCGGGCAGCGTCCTCCCTGCCGCGCGAACCTGCGTGACGCCGCCAGCAGGCAGCTCGCCGCCCCCATGAGCGTGCGCTGACGGTTCTCGCGCGGCACCCGCGCTGCAGTGAGCCACAGGATGCCGAAATGCCGGAGGTAGACGAGTTGCTGATCGTTCTGCACGGGGCCGTGGTAGACGATGGTGTCAGCGTATGGGCCGAGGTCGGCGCCCGCCCTGTCTCGCGACGTACCCAGCGGTGGGCGGGAGCCGAGCACGCAGTCCTCTGCGATACCCTTCGCCAGGTTCTACCGTCCGGTGCCTCCTGGAAGGAAGGCTCCGCGGTCGCGTGGCTGCCAAGTCAAGCCGGTCGTCCGCTGCCCTCGTCGCCAATCCTCGGCACCCTGGCAGAGGCGACGGACGCCAAGCTCGCCCCGTTCGAGGTGGCCTGCCTGCACCTTCCCCCGTCCTCTGCGCTGGAGCTGCTACGGCGCTGCCCCGATGACGGCAAACCGCTTGCGCCAGGCCTGTTCCCCGCGCAAGACCTTCGCTTCCTCGCGGAGGTGGCCCAGTTCGCACTGAGCGTCGTGGCTCGGCAGGCGGTGCTCCCCGCCGCCCGCAGGACTCCGGAGGGTTCGGCTGGCGTCTGGCGCCCGCATCTCAGTCCGCGGGACGCGGCCGCCCTCGGGGGACTCCAGTTGGCAATGCCACCCGCCTGCCGGGCGCTCAACCAGAGTACCGTGGCGCCGCCCTCGGCGTCCGCGCGGGATCTGACCCTGGGATTGCTCTCATCCTTCGTCGACTGCCTGATGCGCCCGCATGATCCGCCCGCGGCGCGGCGCAGCGCGACCCCCCACGATCTCTGGGTAGAGAGCCTCATGCAGCCGCAGGCATGCAGCCCCGCCGCGCCGCTGGACGCCATCACCGACGACATCGACGCATGGTCCGGGTTCCTGCGGCGCGGCGAGGGGGAACACGCTCGGCTGTGCCTGCGTCTCGAGGAACCCCTCGAGGACGACGGCCCGTGGCGGGTGCACTACCTGCTGCAGGCGCTGGACGACCCGAGCCTGATCCTTCCCGCTGAGGAGATCTGGTCGAAGAAAGCCTCTCGCAACGGCTACCTTACCGCCCAGGACCTTCTTTCGGAGCTGGGCGCAGCGGCGCACGTCTCGCCGGAGATCTCCGCGAGTCTCGGCCAGCCCCGTCCGACCGGCTACGACCTGGACACTGAGGGCGCGTACCTGTTCCTGAGCGAGACCGTCTGGATGCTCGAACAGGCGGGCATCGGACTGCAGCTGCCGGCTTTCTGGAACGGAGGGGGGCGCCGCCAGCTCACCGCGCGAGCCACAGCGAAGGCGGCCTCGGCCGGCGGAGGGCGCCTTGGCTTCGACTCCGTCGTCGACTTCGACTGGGAGGTCGCACTCGGCGATCAGGCGCTCTCGCGGCGGGAGCTCGAGGAGCTCGCCCAGGCCAAGGTGCCGCTCGTTCGGCTGCGCGGCCAGTGGGTCGAGGTGTCGGTGGATCAGGTGCGGGCGGGGCTTGCGCTCCTGCGCGGAGAGAGCCGGGCCAGATCCACCCTGCGCGAGGCGGTGCGCATGGCCGTTGGTGCCGAGGATCCAGGCAGAGGGCTCGAGGTGTCCGAGGTGCGCGGCGTGGGGGCGGTCGGCGACCTGCTCTCGCGGCTCCTGAAGGGCCCACTGCCAGGCGCTGCCGGCGACCTCGAGCCACCCCCCGGTTTGCGCGCCGTCCTGCGGCCGTACCAGCGGCGGGGCTACGCGTGGCTGAGCTTCCTCAGCGAACTCGGCGTCGGTGCCTGCCTCGCGGACGATATGGGACTCGGCAAGACGCTGCAGACCCTCGCCCTGATCCAGCGAGACCTGGTCCAGGGGCATACGGGGCCGTTCCTCCTCGTATGCCCCACCTCGGTGCTGAGCCAGTGGCGCAGCGAGGCCGGGCGCTTCACGCCGGACCTCCCCGTGCACCTCCACCACGGCCCACTGCGCCTGCGCGGAGGGGAGTTCGCTGCGGCGGCCGAGGCCCACGCGCTCGTTCTGACCAGCTACAGCCTGCTGCACCGGGACGCTGAACTTCTGCAGGCGGTGCGCTGGCGCGGAGTCGTCCTCGACGAGGCCCAGAACGTCAAGAACCCCTCCACCCGCCAGGCGCGGGCGGCGCGCGCCCTGCAGGCCAAACGTCGCATCGCGCTCACCGGGACGCCCGTGGAGAACACCGTCCTCGACCTGTGGTCGATCATGGAGTTCCTCAACCCCGGGCTCCTAGGGACGCAGCAGGAGTTCATGCGGCGCTTCTTCCTCCCCATCCAGTCCGAAGGCAGCGCGCAGGCAAGGGAACGTCTGCGGCGCGCCACAGGACCGTTCGTGCTGCGACGCGTGAAGAGCGATCCAGCCGTCGCCCCGGATCTGCCGGCGAAGATCGAGACGAAGGTGCACTGCCCGCTCACGCGCGAACAGGCCACCCTGTATCAGGCAGTGCTGCGAGATCTCGAGGACGGCCTGGGCGAGGCCGAGGGCATGTCTCGGCGCGGCATGATCCTCGCCGCGCTGACGAAGCTCAAGCAGGTCTGCAACCACCCCGCGCACTTCCTCGCGGACGGCTCGGTGCTCCCCGGCCGCTCCGGCAAGCTGGTGCGGCTGACCGAGATTCTCGAGGAAGTGACCGCAGAGGGCGATCGCGCGCTCGTCTTCACCCAGTTCCGGGAGATGGGAGACCTCCTGCAACGCTACCTGCAGGAGTCGCTCGGCGAGGAGGTGCTCTTCCTCCACGGGCAGGTGCCGCGCGATGCGCGAGAGCGCATGGTCACCCGCTTCCAGGAGGAGAGTGATGGTCCGTCCGTGTTCATTCTCTCGCTGAAGGCCGGAGGCACCGGTCTCAACCTCACCCGCGCGCGGCATGTCGTCCACTTCGATCGCTGGTGGAACCCCGCCGTCGAGGACCAGGCGACAGACCGGGTGTTCCGCATCGGGCAGACGAAGCAGGTGCAGGTGCACAAGTTCGTCTGCCTCGGCACGGTCGAGGAGCGCATCGACGCGCTCATGGAGTCGAAGCGCGAACTCGCCGGCTCGCTGGTCGGCACGGGAGAGGCGTGGCTGACGGAACTCAGCACGGATGAGCTGCGCAGCCTTTTCCGACTCGACCCCGAAGCATTGGAGGATTGACGCCATGCCCCGCTGGGATCGCGACTACTTCCCTCCCTCGACGCCCCGCCCGGTGGATGGCGGCGTGCGGCCGCACTCCAAAAGACAGTTCGGGGCGAACTGGTGGGCAAAGCGATGGATCGGGGCCCTCGAGGCGCTCGGTCTGGGCAGCCGCTTGCAGCGCGGCCGCTCCTACGCGCGCCGGGGCCAGGTGGTCTCGATCGAGATCGCACCGGGAAAGGTGCAGGCCAAGGTGCAAGGCTCCCGGCGCCAGCCCTACCGCGTGACGATCACGCTCCGGCCCCTTTCGGAAGATCTGTGGTCGACCGTCGGGAGGGAGATCGCCGCGCAGGCGAACTACGCCGCAGCCCTCCTCGCCGGTGAGATGCCAAGGGATATCGACGTCCCCTTCCGCAGGGCCGGCGCTACGCTCTTCCCCGAGCGCAGGGGCGACCTCCAGACCGAGTGCAGCTGTCCGGACTGGGAGAACCCCTGCAAGCACATCGCGGCCGTGTTCTACATCGTCGGCGACGAGCTGGACCGCGATCCGTTCCTGCTCTTCCGCCTGCGCGGCCTCGCCCCGAAGGATCTCCCCCGCATCCTTTCGGCCGAAGAGCCTTCACATGGCGCCCTCGAAAGCTCGCCCGCCGATCCGCTGCCCTCGGCCCCGGATCGCTTCTGGAGCGCCGCGCCGTTGGCGCGCGATCCCCTGCCGCCGCCCACGCCTCCCGCACAGCCGGCCCCGCTTCTGCGCCACCTCGGAAACCCGCCGTTCTGGCGCGGACGCCTCGACCTCGCCGAATGGCTCGCACCGCTGTACGCGGACGCCAGCGCGAGGGCGATCGCCCTGCTCACCGGAGCGGAGGACGCGCAGCCCGACCAGGAGGCCCCGCCGGTGCTACGGCATGCGCGCAAGTCCCTGGATCGCGCCGCGCTCGCTGCCGAGGTCGCCGCGGGCGTGTCGTTCGCGGAGCTGTCCGAGCGCTACGATGGTCGCATCCTGCGGCCCTACCGCACAGCCGGCAAGAGGCGGCGGCGCGGTTGATCCGGCACGGCATGGCACGGAGCGGGATGCGTCTCTTTGACCCGGATGGTATGTACAGTGGGTGGGCGAATCCCGCATGGCGGATGACCTGCTGCTCCACAACCAAGACCCTACGGGAGGTTGGCGATGCTCGACGTTCGGCGTCCTCGCACGGAGGGGTTCAGGAGGTATCGCTGCTCGACACCGACATGACGATCAACCGGATCCTCGAGGTGCCGGCCCGCCTGCGGATGAAGCAGCTGCACACGGTCCTGCAGTTCGCGATGGGCTGGAAGAACTACCACCTCTACGAATTCCGCTGGGGCCCGTACTTCATCTCGGAGGACCCCGACGGAGAGCTGTACGCTGACGTTGATCCCGATCTCGTGCTCGACCCTGGCGACGTGACGTTGGCGCGCCTGGGTCTCAGCGAGGACAGCCTGCTCACCTACGTGTACGACTTTGGCGACCACTGGGTGCACAGCATCCGGGTCACGGCGGAGCTTTCGGGGCCGATTCCGCGGCCGCGCGTGATCGCAGAGGCGCTGACGTCGGTCGCCGGCCGGTGACTCGACGAGGCTGCCCGTCCGGGACGCACACGCACAGGTGCGCGATGCGCCAGTGGTTTCCGCGCACCAGAGCACCCAGACAAGCAACTCGTAGTCCAGCGTTCTACGCCAAGGAGCTAAGCCGGACGGGAGACCGCTCTGGCGCGCTCGATCTCCAGTTCGCCGACCTCATGGAACACCTCAGCCCGAAGTCGTACGAATCCTTTCGGAAGAAATGCTCGCCTGAGGAGTGGGCGCGGTATGAACCGAACTTTCTCGCCGCCCTCAAGGACCAGCGGACCGAGACGCGCATTAGCATCCACATGGTGCGCGGGGAGCACGTGGAGGCGGTCCGGCTGCTCGCCGACGTCCGCTTTGATGGATGGCGGAGCGATTCCGTTCTGAAAGCCGCGACACGACTGGAGGCGCAGTTTCCCCGAGAAGTGCTCGACTTTTACCGCTCCGGGCTGGGCAGGACCGATCGGACAGCCCCCCGGGGCGAATACGCCCAATGGGCACGCATCGTCGCGAAGATGCGACACGTTTGGGTGGACGTCATGCACGAACCGGATGCGTGGGCCGCGTTCGCCCAAACGCTCAAGGCGCAGTCCCAGCGGCGTCCCGGATGAATGAGGAGTTCTCCAAAGTCCTGTCGGATTGGAATGCCCGTTGAACAAGAGGCAGACTTGTCTTCGGGCCTCGTGCTCGTGCGGCGCACCGCCCCTTGGCGGCCGATACGCGGACTGCGACCCCTCAGCGGATCTCGCCAGGACCGAGAGGCATCCCTTGGGACCCGACCTCGGTCGTTCAATGACGCCCTGGACACAAATCCCACCGGCCGACTTGTCGAACTTTTTTGGCCGTTGGTCGCGATCAGCGCTCAGGAATCAAAGGGAGGGCCCGAGTGCACCGTCAGGAATCTACCCACACTACCTGAACGATCCCCTGCTCGTAGAGTGCAGTGATCTCCGGATCATTCGTGACCAGTGGTGCACGTAGTTCCTGCGCCAATGCAACTGCGAAGGCGTCGGCAAAGGAAATCGGATGTGCGGCCTTCAGCGCGGCGGCGGCATCCACGCGCCCATTCGTCGCGGTGACCCGACGTAATGGAATTTCGCCGATACGAAGGTCGGACAAGAACTGCTGAGCCTCCTTGCGCTTGCCCACCTTGATCAGCCTGTAGTACACCTCTCCCGCGTTGATGCTGGAGATGTGCAGCGTCTGTTCACCAGCCGCTGCCCGCTTCAGCATCGACTCCACGAGCTCGGCCCCTCGTTCATCTTGCAGCCACGCGAGCAGGGCGAACGCGTCAAGAACTCTGTCCATCACGCTCGATCTCATCCCGGTGGTCTCGCAAGTGGTCCTGAAGCGCGGTCGTCCCACGCAGCACTCCCCGAAGGTCAAGCCAGTGCGGCCGTGTGTCGGCGGGTTCCAGAACGATGCGACCGCTCTCCAAACGAACGTTCACCCGGCCTCCGAGCTCAAGCCCCACCTCTCGCCGGATGTCCTTCGGCACGACCAGTTGCCCCTTGGCCGACATCGAAACCTGGGCCACGACATCACCCTCTTACCTGACATGGTAAGACGAGCGGCCTCCGGGCGCAAGATCCGCGCCGGGCTCGGCCGGAACGGCCGCACATACTCACGCAGTACCGTCATCCCGCCGGCATGGCCTCCAGCAGCACCACGGCTAAGTGGGGATCCCATCTTGCCGCCAGGCATTTCGGGTGATCCTAACCTTGTTGACGGAATTCGACAAAGAAAGCCCCTGAGGTGCGGAATATGCGTCGGAGACGTACTCGCAACCCTCGTCGACGCCTATTAGGCGGAGCATTCCCCCATCGATCCCCCAGATCCGATCGACGCCATTAAAGACTCTGAGCCTATGATCGGAACCAGAACTCGGGTGGCGGAAGTGCTCAACAGACGACATGGCCTATCAATTCGAATGATTCGTCGCCTTCGCTCTGACCCAGGCATCGCCGCCGACGTCCTAATCCGACACCCGAACCTGCAACGTACCGGCCCGGATGTCTCCCAGGCTCACCGGGCAATGAGACAGCATCATACCGGTCGAAGCACCTCTTGATCATCCATCAAGTCGGAAGGGCATAAAATCAGTCGTAGACCCCTTGAATGGCTATCAAGGGGTCAACAATTTGGGCGTCCGTGTTCGGTTCTTGGGCCATGCATGGACAGCGGAACCCTCAAGGGAACCATAGAGTCAGCAACTCCCGACGCCAACCCGCTTCCGCTACTTTTCTTGATCAGGTATCGATGTGACCTTGCCTTTTCTTATAAGCGCCCACGGGAGCTCTGGCATCCCCCAATAAACGCTATATGCCCTGTAATATCTCAGTAACCTTTTGAGCACTCATCACTCCCCAACTGAATGCTCGACATACCGCAATCCGTTCCATTGGTATTCCGTGACGTGGTCCGGATATCGGACCTTTACAATTGGCCAGTCAGTACCATGCTCAGTCCACGAGACTTTTCCGGTTGTATCGTGGATGTACAGAACTCTCCGCAGCCCGTTCCCTTCCCAGGTGAAGAATTCTACCGTATTTCTTCCCCCTGCCGTGATAAGGGTTGGATAGAGCCCATTTTGGGGCACTCCGACTCCCTGCGTTCCATATCCCCATTGATTTGAGTCTCCCATCGGCCCGAGGTCTGTCATGGTCCTGAGCCGTCCATTCCAGGCGAAGAGGAACTCGCGCCCGCTCCGGTCATCGGCAATCAGGCAATCGGGAATGTGGTCCTGGTCGAAGTCAACCGTCTGTGAACCATCAACGAAGTAGCCCAACCGCCAAGCCGCGCTTTGACACACCTTCGAATTGCTAATCAAGGGGTCTGTTCCAATCAGCGTAACCGCACATCCTGGAAGCAGCAGTGCCATCACAGCAGAAATGATCGCAAGGGGCGCGGTCTTCATCCAAACGCTGGCACTCGTCCGTATGGCAGCGAAGAATTGCATCACCACCCACCACCCATGCTTTCCAGGCGTGTCTGTGCTGTGCGATCCATAGTTTTCCTCATAATGAACGCCCTGAATCCGTGAAGGAGGTGCGTCCTGGGCCACTAGGATACCATGTTGTGGAATTTGGGCGTCGGGTAAAGAGTTCCGCGATGTTCGATAGCGGGATCTAATCGTGGTTGCAGTGGGCGACGTTGCGGTTGGGGGCGACCGACGCCTCGCTCGGCGATGAACGGATAGCCCTCAGCCTGAGGGATGAGGGATGAGGGGTTAGCTTGGTTGAATGGGCATGCAACTCCTGCCCATTGAATCTTTCCAGGAATTGCGTCTACACTACAAGCGACAAGGGTCCGTCGCGAACGACGAACCCCGCTCGGCGGCGACCCGGGTTGTGACCGGGGCGCAGTGCCAGAGCCCGAAAGGGACCGGGCTGGAGAGGTAGCCTTACCGTGAGCGGAAGGCTACTTCTTCATTTTCCGGAGCAGCCAACCGGCGATCGTGCTACTGGCATGGAGAACGTGAAGCATGGAGGACTCTTCATAGGAGGCCAAGGGGCCAAAGCGGATGCGAGGTGTCGCAGTGAGGCGAGGTAAAATTGCGCTCCCATTCCTCGGCGCTGACAACGACCACCGCCGTGCGGCCATTCTTAGTGATGGTCTGAGGACCTATCGCCCGAGCATGGCGCACTTCCTTGAGGCGCTCCCGAACAGTGGCAGCGTCATCCTGCCACCCGGGGAAGTCGGATCTTAGGTCGGGGCTGTAGAATCACCATCCGCCGTCGAGCCGAGAAGCTTCCCCTCAAGGGACTTGCCGGGGATTTTGCCTCGCCTCACTGCGACACCTCGCATCTCGGACACAGAGCCTGACCCCAGTTGTGGTGGAGGTGCTCAGCGTTCTCTGCCTTCTTCCTGAAGGTTGGCTGCCTCTCGACCCCATGAAGTCCACATGTATGGCTTCCTGGACATGCTCTCTCTCACGCGGTTCACAATCTGTCTCAGCGAACCGACGCTGAAGAGTGTCCTGCTTCGCCTTTTGACACGACGTGACGACACCGGACCCCATTTGTCTGTCGCCAGGGCAAGGTCGATCCTCGTCACTCGCCGTCTCGTCCGGCTCCGTTGATCAAACTTCGCTTGATCCCAGCGTTCGTCACGTTCCCCGCCCCCCGCTCCACTCCGCCCTGTCGCACACCTGCCCATTGAATCTTTCCAGGAAATGCGTCTACACTACAAGCGAGAGGGTCCGTCGTGAACGACGAACCCCACTCGGCGGCGACCCGGCTGTAACCGGGGGCGCAGTGCCAGAGCCCGAAAGCACCGGTGATGGAGAGTAGCCTTACCGTGGATTGGGAGGCTACTTCTTCATTTTCCGGAGCAGCCAACCGGCGATCGTGCCTACCGGCAATACGAACACCCAGATGGCGACGTATCCCACCCCCTCGCCGGACCGAGTGGCCCTGGCAGCCGCTTCTGCGCCTACAGCAAGGGGTGTACGCACGTCCAAATCGGGCCGACGTTTGACCGCACCCAGATTCTACCACATCAGTCGAACCGTGTGTTATGGTGCCGCATCCGATCGTCTTCGCGTTGCGAGCCCTTGATTGGATATCAAGCGAT
>JAKAPV010000319.1 GCA_021806845.1 Bacillota bacterium
AGGGAATAGCTTAAAGAACCTCGTTCAAGTGTCTTGACACTGGGGACCACCTTATTTTCTTGTTCGCCAGCGAAGGGCAACGCTCGCTCGCGACCGCAGCGTACTTGGAAACAATGAGCGCGACGGCATCGCGGGTAAGTGAGCTGTTCCGGGGACCGGGAAACAGGGGGTCGGTCGGCTCTCCCCGTAACTCGGCGAGCCAGGTCCGCAATACGGCGACGGTCTGGTCAGTGAGTGGCGTGACGCGTTCCTTGCGGCCCTTGCCGCGGCAGCGGACATGCGGACCTCGGCCCAACTCGATGTCCTGGCAGGTGAGGCTGGTGATCTCTGAAACCCGGAGGCCTGTCTGGACCGCGGTGAGCAGGAGGACGTGGTCACGCCGGCCCACCCAACGGTTGCGATCTGGCGCGCCGAGCAGGGCATCGATCTCAGTCCGATTGAGAAACGTCACAAGGTCGCGCTCGCCGCGCTTTTGCGGAAGCGCGAGCACGCGCTGGATCAAGGCAGCATGCTCCGGATGGCGGAACGCGGCGAAACGGAACAGGGAGTGCACGGCGGCCAGCCGGGCGTTACGGGTGCGGACGCTGTTGTGGCGGTCGACCTCAAGGTGATCCAGAAAGGCCGCGACCAGGGGGGCGTCCAGATCTTCCAGCCGAAGGCTGGAGGGCGCGCGACCGGTCTTCTGCTCTGCGAAGGCCAGCAGCAGACGGAAGGTGTCGCGATAGGCGGCAATCGTGTGCTGGCTGGCCTGCCGCTGCTGCGCCATCCGCTCCGTGAAGAAGCTTTGGAGGGTGGGGGCCAACGTGCTCATGAGTGTCCTCCTCCGAGACCACGCTGTAGCCGCTGGGACGCCAGGGCCAGCAACTCCGGCGTGGCAGACAAGTACCAATAGGTGCTGATGGGATCGACGTGGCCGAGATATGTTGACAGGAGCGGAAGCCGAGCCGCCACGTCACCACCGTCCCGGTACCAATCGAGAACGGTGCGCACGGCGAACGTGTGGCGGAAATCGTGCAGACGCGGCCGGCAGCGGGGAAGCACGCGCTGCAGGCCTGCGGCACGGACCAAATAGCGGTAGGTACGGTTGACGTCCGTATGCAGCAGCCGGGTTCCCGCCTGCGAGACGAAGAAGCTGGAGTTGCTGGGCCGTGGGATCAACTCGTCCCGGCGCCGACCGTAGGCCACCAATGCGGCGACCGTGGTCGCGTGCAGTGCGACCTCGCGGGACTTGCCGAACTTGGTGCTTCGCACAATGAGAACCGCATGCTCGCAATCGACGTCTTCCCGATCGAGGCGGATGGCTTCACCCGCGCGCATCCCCGTCACGGCGAGGAGTCCGATCAAGGTGGCGTAGGTGCAGCGCCCGATGCGCGGGCGAAGGGTTTGCGCGGCCGCCATCAAAGCGGAGACTTCGGTATCGTCGTAGATGTATGGCAGCGCACGGCGGTTGCAGCGAGGCAGAAGGCCAGGCGGCGGGACTTCGGTGCTCGGATCGATGGCCTGCAGGTAGCGGGCAAACCCACGTACGGCATCCAGCCGGTCGGCGCGCCAGTTGATGCTCTCCTTCGTCTGCGTGGCCCACGCAATGGCGAGCTGGGTTGTAACGGTGGCCGCGCCCTCACGTTCCAAGAAGCGGATGAAGTTGGCGAGCAGGTACGCCTCGCGCACGAGTTTGAAGCCGACAGAACGACGGACCGAGCGGTAATCGTCAAGGCACTGCCTGAGGATGCTCACACAGCACCACCACCTGGCCAAGGCCTGGCCAGAGCAGAGAGAGAGGCCCGGTCGACCTTCGCGTAGATGGCGGTGGCGAGGAGACTGCGGTGGCGCAGGACTTGACCGATCTCGGCCAGGTCGGCGCCTGCGCGGAGCATCTGTGTGGCGGCGGTGTGGCGCAGACGATGGGCGTGCATCGGCGGCAATCCGGCCCGAACGCAAGCGGCACGCACCACGTCCGAGACGCCGTTCGTCGTGAGCCCGCGATGCGGGGCGTGGACGCGCGTAAACACGTGAGGGCTGTTACCCGCGGGTCGCCCCTCCAAAAGCCAGGAGACGAGGGCTTGGCCCACATCTGAGGGCAGCGGCAGGCGTTCGGTGCGGTTCGCCTTGCCGTGAGTCACAATCTCGCCGCACCGCCAGTCGATGTCGCATAGCCGCAAGGCCGCCACCTCTCCGGCACGCAAACCGAGGCGCACGAGGATGGTCAGGATGGCACGGTCGCGCCGGCCGACAGGGGTCTGCTGATCACAGCTGGTGAGAAGGCGATCGACCTCGCTCGGTTCGAGTGCCTTGGGCAGAGTGCTCAGGCGCCAACTGGCGACACCGAGGACCACCTGATCGAGGCGGCGGGTGGTCTTGCCGTCGACATGGAGAAAGCGTAGGAAGGAGCGCAGTCCCGTGACGAGGCATTTGGCCGAACCCGTCCGCCGCCCCCGCACCTCTTGAGCGACGAAGGCGGAGACCTCAGCCGCCGTCGGCTCCTTCAGACCCCCGGCGTGCGTTTCCGACTGCTTGGACAGAAACGAGCTGGCCACGCGCAGGTAGGAACGTATGGTGCTCGGCGCCAATCCGCGTTCCTTGACGAGGTACATCCGGTACTCCTCGATCACCCCGTCCCGGCCATCGGTGGCCGGCACGCTTGGCATTGGCTCCGGTGCTACACCAAGCTGACGCAGGCAGATCATCAATGGTGCCGTTGCGGGCGGTGAGATCCAGACCTTGCGGCCCTGCGCGCGCCGCTGCGCAAGGAATCGATCGATCGCCTCCCCTGTGAGGTCAGCGGGTTGCAGCCCGCTCTCCGCCATCCACTGGCTAACGTAGGACATCAGACACATCTGTCGTTCGGCATAACGCGGGGAATATCCCTGACCGATGAGCTCGCCGTGGAACGATGAGGCGTATGGGGACAACGGTCCCCTCATCCGAGACCCTAACGTAGGAACCCCTCCTCCCCCGGATTTTTCCGGACGAGGAGGGGTTCGCCTGATGTTGCCCCGCCACCCGTATTATGCCGAGCTTACAGAGCAGGGGGCCGCCCGGCAGAGGGCCTTCCGGCCCCCGCTCGGCATAATCGGGGGATCAGCATAATTTAATCACCTTGACCACGATTGGCTCATGCGCATGCTAGAGCTGC
>JAKAPV010000320.1 GCA_021806845.1 Bacillota bacterium
CGGCCACGTGCTCAACGACCTGATCGGCGACCTCGAGGCCCAGCGGCAGCGGGACCGCGCCATGCTGGCCGAAGCGGCCCACCAGCTGCGCACGCCGCTGCAGATCCTGCAGGGCAACGCGAACCTGCTGGCGGAGCAGGGACGCCTCGACACGCAGGAGTCGGCCGAGTCGGTCAAGGCGATCCAGCAGGCCGCGCAGGGCATGACGCGCCTCACCAACGACCTCCTGACGCTGGAGTCCGCACGCCGCGAGCGCCCGGCCGGCCGCGCGCTCGCCCTGCGGCCCTGGCTCGAGCAGATGGCCGAGGACGCGCGGGCGCTTGCGCCCGAATTGCGCGTCGAACTCGAACGCGTCGCGGTGGACCGCATCGGGACGGATCAGCAGCTGCTCGAGCGCGCCTACTGGGCCGTGCTCGAGAACGCTCTGCACTACACGCCGCAGGGCGGCCGCGTCCTGCTGGGGGCAGACCAAGGACCGGGTGCCGTGCGGCTCTACGTGCGCGACAGCGGCCCCGGCATCGCCCCGGACGAGCTGCCCTTCGTGACGAACCGCTTCTTCCGGGGGCGCTCCGGCCGCGGCAAGTCCGGTACGGGTCTCGGTCTCGCGATCGCGAAGGCCCTGGCAGAGACTCTCGGCGGAGACCTTGATCTCACATCGCGGCTAGGAGAAGGCACGACGGCCACGATCGTATTGCCGCTCTGAGTCCACGTCGAGCAAGCGGCGCGCTGCGGCTCCGGCCGACGGCGCGGGTCGGTACGCCGGCCCTTGCGCATCTCCCGCGAGGAGGGCGCAGCGCAAGGGATCGCTGGCAAGCGCCAGCGTCAGCCGCGCCGCGGCGACGGGAGAGAGATCTGTTCGCCCCGCGCTCGGCAAGATGGCCGCCGCCCGCAGCATTTCGCTAAGGCCGCCCGCGGGCAGGGACTTCTGGAATGCGCGGGCGAGTGCCATCTGGCGCCGGATGCGCAGGATATCCGCAGCGATGCCGCGTCGCGCCGCCCCCGCATAGGAAACTGTCTCGCGACCGCCGAGCAGCCTTGGGCGCGACGGCAGGCCGATGCGGCTATGCCCTCCCGGCCAGCGCACACCGCCGGCGGCGTCGACGAGGGCGGCAAAGCCCCGAATGTCGAGCAGGGCGTGACGGTCCGGGAGAATGCCCAGGGTGGCGGAGAGCGCGGCGTCGAGGCGCGCGGTGCCGCCGTCGCGCAGCGCCCGGGAGGCACTCGTCGTGCCTCCGCCGGGCAGGCGCAGCTGCGTCTCGCGCGGGATCCAGAGTGCGCGCACCGTTCCCCCGCCGGTGCGCACAAGGATGATGCTGTCTGCCGGCCTGCGCACGTCGCCGACGTGCGCCGCGGCTGCGGAAAGGCGTCGCTCGTCAGCCACCCCCACGATGACGGTGACACCGGGTGACGCCGGCGGCGCCGGCGCCGCCGCGACGATCGACAGCAGCAGCGAGAGACCCAGCATGCTTACCCTCCAGGCAGAGCATGCCCAGATCCGGTTCAGCCGGCCCGGCGTAGCCCCAGGAGCTCGCGGATCGTGACCTCCGAGGCTCCCGCGGAGCGCATCAGGTTGAGGGCCGTGACGCGCAGCGCCTGCGCGGACACGGACCGGCCAAGTCCCGCGCGCCGGGCGGCACGGGCGCAGACATATTGCACGCCGCGCGCGGATAGCCGCGTGCCGGCCCGGTTGCTCCAGAGCGGCCCCCCGGCGGGCCTAGTGCAGAGGTAGCGCGCCAGCAGCTCCGCTGCGTCGCGCGAGAGCGGAACGATCCGCTCCGCCTGCGGTCGCCCCCGCACCTTGAGGGTGCGCCGGCGGCAGTCGAGGTCGGCGCAGTCGAGGGCTGTCAGTTCGGCGAGGGTGAGCCCGTTCGACACGAGCAAAAGCAGCATCAGGGCATCGCGCAGGGGTGTGCGGCTGGCGGCGGTCGCCGCGCGCACGAGGCGCTGAGCCTCCTGCAGTCCCAGCGCCCGGACCGTGCGCCGTGGGCCCGGCGGATACCCGACATCGCGCGACGGGTCGCGCTGCAGGCCCGCGAGCCGCCAGACCGCGCGGTAGAGCGCGCGCACCGCGGCGAGCCGGCGCGCCACCGTAGCCGGTGCATTGCGCCGTTCGCCGCGCAGGTACTCAAGGTATTTCGCTACGCCCAGCGTTGCGCAGTCCTGCAGCGTCAGCCTCTCCCGCGCGACACGCAGGCGGCTGCTGCAAAACCTTGCGTATAGCCGCAGGTCGGCACGGTAGGCGGCAAGCGTCTGGCCGCGGCGCATGCGCGTGCCGAGATCGGCGAGGGCCAGTTCGACGGCGTCGGTATACAACAAATCCGCTATCCCTCCCGCTCGCAGGATAGCAGAATTTGTCAGATTGTGGAATCCCCTTACCGTGCGGCTTCTTCCGCCTTGGACTTCGCCTTCTGGATCTTCTTGCGCTCCTCCGCGTCCAGCTGGGCTTTGCGCACCCGCAGCGACTGCGGAGTCACCTCCAGGAGCTCGTCGTCCGCGAGGAACTCCAGCGCGTCCTCGAGGCTGAGGGTGCGCGGCGTCGCGAGCCGGATGGCCTCCTCGGCCGTCGCATTGCGGACGTTCGTGACATGCTTGCGCTTGCAGACGTTCAGGTCGAGGTCGCGATCGCGGGTATGCTCACCTACCACCATGCCGTGGTAGACCGACGTGCCCGGGGAGATGAAGAACGTGCCGCGGTCCGCCAGCTGGTCGAGGGCATAGGCGGTCGCTTCACCGGTCTCCGACGCGACCAGGCTGCCCCGGCTGCGGCCGGGCGGCGGCGGCTCCGCCGGTCCGTAGCCGGCGAACACGTGGTGCATCGTGCCGTACCCCTTCGTCGCGGTGAGGAACTCGCCGCGGTAGCCGATGAGACCGCGCGAGGGGATGCGGAAGCGAAGTCTGCGCCCCTCCCCGCCGATGTTCTCCATGTCGAGGAGTTCACCCCGGCGGCGGCCAACGCCCTCCATCACGGCCCCGATATGGGCTTCCGGCACGTCGACCAGGAGCTCCTCGAACGGCTCCTCGACGGCATCTCCGGAACCGCGCAGGATGACTTCCGGCCGGGACACCGCGAGTTCGAAGCCTTCGCGGCGCATCGTCTCGATCAGGATGGAGAGGTGCAGTTCGCCGCG
>JAKAPV010000048.1:0-9486 GCA_021806845.1 Bacillota bacterium
GGGCCCCTGGGTCTCGCGGGATTCGCGCTGACGACCTGGATGCTCAGCATGATCAACGCCGGCTGGTACACCGCGACGGACATGGGCATGGTCCTCGCCCTGGCTCTCGCCTATGGCGGTCTTGCGCAGCTGGTCGCCGGCGTCCTGGAGTACCCGCGCGGCAACACCTTCGGGACGGTCGCGTTCTTCTCCTACGGTGCGTTCTGGCTCTCGTTCGCGTTCTTCGTGCAGTTCTTCTCGAAGGGCGTCGAGGGCACGTACATCGGCTGGTACCTCCTCATGTGGGGCATCTTCACGTTCTACATGTGGCTCGCGACCTTCAAGGGCGACCGCATCATCATGCTCGTCTTCCTCGCCCTGTGGCTTACCTTCGTCCTGCTGGCCCTCGGCGCGTTCGGCGTCGGTGGGTTCACGATGATCGGCGGCTACGTCGGACTGATCACGGCGATCCTCGCCTTCTGGGGGTCGGCGGCTGGCGTGATCAACGAAGCCAACGGTCGTACGGTGCTCTGGACCGGGGCGCCGTCGAAGTCCGCCTAAAGAACGTCCCTTCGCGGAGCCGGACCGGGCCTAGCCCAGTCCGGCTCCTTCTCTACGCCACTGCACGTGGATGAAACGTACTACCCTCCACGCCAAAGTGAACATGGCGAAACTTCAGCGCACAACGCCGGGAACGATGGAAGTGGAAGTGGCTCTCCTCCACTGGGCGACATAGGCTGGTAACATAACAAGCCCACCAGTCCGAGGGGGATGCACCATGGAGTTGTCCTCGAAGTGGAGTTTGGCGAATGAGGTGCGGTCCGAGAGCATTGCGGAGTACAGTGCCTTCTACCCCAGCCGCGTATTCAGCACCGGTCCGCTGGCAGTCGACCCCAAGCGGCAGCAATTCGTCGGCGTCCTGATGGAGAACGACAAGTACAGGCCCGCAAGGTTCATCATCAGGCTCTTTAACAAGGACGTCTGCCCCAAGGAGCTCACTACCGAGTTGTGCATCACCATCCCTCCGCGGTGCAGCATCGGTATCGCTTTTGACGTGCCGGGCTTCTTTTACGAAGCGCAGATCTCGCAGCAGCCCACGTGGGGTCTGTTGACGGCCGTCTACGCCTTGACAGGCGAGTTCGTTCCCATTGCTGCGAACACACTGCATCCGACGGACCTCGTCATGCTCCACGGGTGACTTGGATCTCGGAGATGACTAGCAAAGCAGCGTGCTGTCCGCCGGCTATGCTGCGAAGGGCTGACGGGATCCGACCATTCAGGGCGCCCCGATGGCAAGGTGGGCACCCGCCGGCCTCTGCGGCGGGTGCCCTTCCGTATTGTCGCGGCGCGTCAGC
Source organism: Bacillota bacterium (assembly GCA_021806845.1). GTDB lineage: Bacteria > Bacillota > Sulfobacillia > JAJZYS01 > JAJYTV01 > JAJYTV01. The sequence goes on from JAKAPV010000048.1 coordinate 1,335, forward strand.
AGCGCTGCGCCATCTTCCGGCGCAACCCCTCGAGCATCAGGACCTGCGCCTCATCGTCGAGCTCCAAGCGTTCCGGGCTCAGCCTGCGCATGATGTCCCAGAGCGTGCGGTTCGGCTCCTGCATGACGTGCTCTGCGTAATCAGCAAAGCGTCGAAGGAACTCCGGGGTTCGCGCTGGGCCTGCGCCGTTCGCGAAGGCTTGGATCCAGTCGCTGGGGACTGCTGCACGACGGGATCCGACGGCGTACTGCCGCTCTCATGCAGGCTGCGGGCGCGCATCGGCTGCGAGTGCAAGGAAATGCAGCATCCGCGTCAAAAGACGCGTCACACGCGAGGGTAAAGCCAAGATGCGACTAGCGTCGACGTGTTCTTGCGACAGCGACCGAAGTTGGTAACGGCGGCCACACCATGGAGCGAGACACTATGCTAAACTCATGGTCGATGCCTGCCCGCGTCGCAGTGCGCCGAAAGATGCTGGAGGGGGATGCGCCGAGTTGGCAGCCAGGTACGACGCGCACCACCAGAAAATCCGCGACATCTTCGGCGCGATCGCGCGCGTGTACGACCCGATGAACCGCGTGCTGACGCTGGGACTTTGGGGAAGCTGGCAGCGCCGTTTTTTGACGCTTGTCGCCCCGCGCGACGGCGAAATTTGCCTCGACGTCGCCACCGGCACCGGCGACCTCGCGATCCTGATCGCGGAGCGCGCGTCAGGGATCCGCGTGACCGGACTTGACCTCAGTCGGGACATGCTAGATGTCGCGGAGGAGAAGATCCGGCGCAGGAACCTTTCGGAACGCGTGCGCGTCGTCGAAGGCAATGCGCTTGCCCTGCCGTTTCCCGACGCGTCATTTGATGTCGTGACCTGCGGCTTCGGACTGCGCAATTTTCCAGATTTGCCGCAGGCGCTCTCAGAAATGCGCCGCGTGCTCAAGCCTGGCGGGCGGGCGCTCTCGCTCGAGGTGTCACGACCGGAGAACGCGGTCATCTGGTGGGGATTCCGCACGTATTTCTACGGCCTCGTGCCCTTGCTCGGACGGCTCGCCGGACGCGGCGGCCGCGCCTATGCGTGGCTACCCGAATCGCACCGCCGATTCCCAGGCCGGACCGTACTTTCCGACCTGTACCGCGACGCCGGTTTCGACCTGGTCTCCGCGTGGCCGCTCACGCTTGGAGCGGTAGCAGTGCATCGAGGGGAGGTGCGCGCGTGAAGGCATCCTGGTCCATGGTCGGCCTGACGCATCGCGACGCAGGTGTCGACGTGCGCGGCCAACTGAGCCTCGAACAATACGCCGAAGAGATCTACCGAGACGTCCTGCAGTCGGCGGACGAGGTGCTCGTCCTCTCGACGTGCAACCGCAGCGAGGTATACGCCTACGGTGACCCTGAGCAGGTGCAGCTGGCGATCCGCGCCGCCTGGCGGCGCCATGTCGCCGCCGCCGCGGACATGCTGGACGCCTACGCCCAATCCCTTGTCGGCATCGCCGCCATCGAGCATCTGTTCGCCGTCGCAGCGGGCCTCGACGCCCAAATCGTCGGGGAGACGCAAATCCTCGGACAGCTGAAGGAGGCCTTCGCCGGGGCAGCCGCTGCGGGGGCGGTCGGGCGGGAACTGAGCATGGCGGTGCAGGCCGCCCTCGCGGCAGCCCGCCGCGCGCATCGCGAGACGGGCCTCGATGCGCACCCGGTGTCGGTCGGAGCGGCAGCGGTCGCGCTGGGACGCCAGGCGTTCGGCGAGCTCACGGGCAAGACGGTGCTGATGATCGGCGCTGGCGAGGTGGCTGAGCTCTGCCTCACGCACCTGCGGGAGGCTGGTGCTGAGGACGTCATCGTCTCGAACCGGACCCGGGCGCGGGCGGAGGAATTGGCGCAGCGCTTCGGCGGCCGCGCCGCCGGCTGGGATGAGACGGAAGAATGGCTCAGGCGCGCGGACCTCGTGCTCACGTCGACCAGCGCGCCGCACACGATCGTCTTCGCCCGCGATCTGCGCCGCATCCTGCGTTCGCGCCGCGCGCGCCCCTTGATCCTGATCGACCTGGCGGTGCCGCGAGACGTCGAGGCCTCGTGCGCGCAGCTGGCGGGCGTCTTCCTCTATGAACTCGACAACCTTGCGGAGATTACCGCGGCGAGCCGCGCCCAGCGCCTGCAGGAGGCGCAGCACGCCCAAGAGATCGTGGCGCGCGCCGCCGCGGACTACCACCGGCGCAGTTGCGAGCGCACGGCTGTCCCGCTCATCCAGTCCCTGCGCGGCAAGGCGGACCGCGTGCGCGATGACGAACTGCAGCGCGCGTTCCGGCGCCTCGGCGATGTGGCGCCGGAGGAGCGCCGCGTCATCGAGCAGCTCGCGTCGCGCATCGTCAACAAGCTGCTCAACGATCCCACCGTCGCACTCAAGGAATGCGCGGTGCGGGAAGACGGCGACGCATGCCTGCGACTCGCGGCACGGCTCTTCCATCTCGAAGGGCCGGAGTGGCCGCAAGAGGCATGAGCCTTATCCTGCTCGCAGCTGCCACCATCGCCTACGGCGGGGCGGCGGTTTTGCATCTTGCTGCGCAGAGGCGCCGCTGGCTGCAGCGCTGGGCCCTGTATGCCACCTGGACGGCACTCGCAGCACAGGTGGGCCTCCTGTGCGCGCAGGCGCTGCGCGGACTGCCGCCCGACCTCTTCGACTGGCTGCAGTTGGCGCTCTTCGCGTTCGTCATCGCGTTCGCGCTCTGGTCCCGCGCCGGAAGAGGAGCTGGCGGCGGCGCGATCGTCCTGCCGCTTGTGTTCGCCATCACGGCCGCGTCGGCGCTCTTGCGTCGAGGCGCGGGACATTCGCCCCTGCATGAGTCCGCGCTGCTCTGGCTGCATGTCGGACTGCTCGCGCTGGGCTTCGCCTGCCTCGCGCTCGCGGGCGCCGCTGCACTGCTGCGCCGCCTGGCCGAGTCACGCCTGCGGCGCGGGGCGCTAGGCGGCGTCGCGCCGCTGCCGGAGCTGCAACATGCCGTGCGCCGCTTCCTCGGCGCCGGGCTGGTGCTCGATGCACTGGGCATCGGATTCGGTGCGCTCTACGCCCGCCACGCATGGGGGAGCTATTGGTCCTGGGATCCGAAGGAGACGGCAACCCTGATCGTCTGGGCGATCGATCTCTTTGCGTACCTGGCCGTGCGCGCCGGCCGCCGTCTCGCGCTTGGGGATTGGCTCGCGGCGACGGGCCTCCTGGGCATGCTGGCGAATGCCTGGGCGGTTGGGCTCTTGACCGGCCCGCACCGCTTCAACTGGTGAGTTTCGGGAGGCTGTGACATGGAACTACGGATCGCGTCCCGCCGGAGCCCGCTGGCCGTGGCACAGTCCGAACTGGCGGCCAAGACGCTGCACGAGCGCTACGCGGACCTCAGGACCTTGTTTGTCGAGGTCGAGACGGAAGGGGACCGCCGCCTCTCTGCTCCGCTCGCGGAGATCGGCGGCAAAGGGGTCTTCACGCAGGAGATCGAGGAGATGCTGCGCCAGGGGACGGTGGACCTTGCCGTGCACAGCCTGAAGGATCTGCCGACCGCGATGCCGCGAGGGCTGCGCATCGCCGCGGTGCTGCCGCGCGAGGATCCGCGCGATGTGCTCGTTACGCGGGACGGGGTGCGCCTGCTCGACCTCCCGCGCGGAGCGCGCGTCGGCACCTCTAGCCCGCGCCGCCAGGCCCAGCTGCGCCTCCTCAGGCCGGATCTGCAGGTGGAGGACATCCGAGGCAACGTCGGCACGCGCCTGCGCAAGCTGAGCGAGGGCACCTTTGACGGTCTCGTCATGGCCGCGGCAGGACTCTTGCGTGCCGGTGCGGGCGCGCAGATCTCGGAGTACCTCGACCCCGACCACATGCTGCCCGCGCCTGCCCAGGGGGTGATCGCGCTGGAGGCGCGGTCCTCGAGCCGCGAAATCCTTTCCGTCCTGCGCTCCGTCAGCGACCGCACCGCCATGCGCGCGGCCCGCGCGGAGCGTGCGCTGCTTGCGGCGCTGGGGAGCGGCTGCGCCGTACCGATCGGGGCTCTTGCGACAGTCGAGGGGCGGAAGATCCGCCTCCGCGCCGGGGTCTTCGCACCGGACGGCTCGGTCGCCCTGCGGACGCAGGCGGAGGGGGGACGGGCCGAGGAGGTCGGCGAGGCGGCGGCGGCCGCCCTCCTGAAGATGGGCGCGCAGCGCCTCCTCAGCGCCGCGCGATGAGCGGGCGAGAGGTCTACTACCTGCAGGCGGCGGAGCCGCTCGCGCCGCCCATGCCGGACCTGCGCGCGGTGGCGTCCGCTGTCTACGCAGACAGCCCGCATGCGGGCGAGATGGCGATGCCGACCAGGCCCTCGGAGATTGCGCCGGGTATCTGCGCGCGGCGCTACGTGGCGATGTCCGCGGCGCTCGAGGATGAGATGCGGGCACTAGAGGATGCCGGCATCGTCGTGCGGCGCGTGACGGGGGACGCGGGCACCGGTCGCCTCAAGGGGGCGCGCGTCCTCGTGACGCGCGCCCGCGAACAGGCAGTGCGCATTTGCGCGCTCCTACGCCTGCAGGGAGCGACGCCGGTCCTGCTGCCGGCCATCCGCTTCGCGGCGCCGAGCGATCCCACGCAGCTGCAGGCTGCGGCGCGGAGGGTGGGCGCCTTCGACTACCTCGTCTTCACGAGCGCGAACGGGGTGCGGAGCTTTCTCGCTGCGCTGGCCGCGGAGGGGCGGGATGCGGACGCGCTGCGCGGGGCGCGGGTCTATGCGGTGGGAGCGGCGACGGCCGCCGATCTTCTCGCACGGGGCGTCACCGCAGAGGACATACCCGCACGCGAGCGGGCGGCAGGCCTCGCACAACTCCTGCTCCAGCGTGCGTCGCCCAAGGAGGCGGGAGCGCTGATCGGCCCGGAGCCAGGCGACGCAGAACTCTTGCAGGAGCTGCGCGAAGGCGGGCTCACGGTGGAGGCGGTCGCCGCCTACCGGACGATCTCCGGGGCCGATGCAGCCGAGGCGTCGGCGGTGCAGGCGGCGGGACCGCCGCACGCGGCGCTCTTCTACAGCCCGTCGGCGGTGCGGGGCACGCTCGATGCGCTGCCGAGGGATTTCTTGCGCTCCGCCAGGATCGTGGCCGTCGGGCCAACCACGGAGGACGCCCTGCGCGCTGCGGGGCTGCCGCCCGACGCCGTCGCCGCCGCCCCTTCGGACCAGGCGGTGGTTGAGGCGCTTTGCAACCTTTGGCACCATTCTTAGAGAGAGGAAGATTGAACATGCCGGACATCATCTACAGGCCGCGGCGCACGCGGCGTAGCGCGGCCATGCGGGATCTCGTCGCGCAAACCGATCTCTCGCCGCACAACCTTGTCCAGCCGCTCTTTGTCGTATCCGGCAGTGGAATCGAGCAACCGATCGCCGCATTGGCGGGGCAGAGCCACCTGTCGCCGGACCGCGCCGCGCGCAAGGCGAGGGAATTGCACGACGCCGGCGTACCCGCCCTCCTGCTCTTCGGGCTGCCGCCGGAGAAGGATCCCGTCGGAAGCTACGCAGCGCGGGCGGACGCCCCCGTGCAGGAGGCAGTGCGCCGGATCAAGGACGCGGTGCCGGAGATCGTCGTAATCTGTGATCTCTGCCTGTGCGAGTACACGGACCACGGGCACTGCGGCGTCGTGCGGCCGGACGGCAGCGTCGACAATGATGCCACCCTGCCGCTCCTCATGCAGGCGGCCGTTTCCCAGGCCGAAGCGGGGGCGGACGTCATCGCACCGTCCGACATGATGGACGGACGGGTCGGTGCGGTGCGCAGCGCGCTCGACGAGACGGGCTTCCACGAGACCGCGATCCTTTCGTACGCCGTGAAGTACCGCTCGGCGTTCTACGGCCCGTTCCGGGAAGCCGCGGGCTCGGCACCCCGCGAGGGAGACCGCTCTACCTACCAGATGGACTACCGCAACGCGCGCGAAGGACTGCGCGAGGCTGCGCTGGATGTCGCCGAGGGCGCTGACATGCTGCTCGTGAAGCCGGGCATGCCGTACCTCGATGTGCTGGCCGCCGTGCGCGCGAAGGTGGACCTGCCGGTCGGGGCCTACCACGTGTCGGGGGAATATGCGATGCTGGAGGCGGCGGCGCAGCGCGGCTGGATCGATCGCGATGCCGCCGTTACCGAGTCTTTGTACGCGATGCGGCGCGCAGGCGCCGACTTCATCGCCACGTACTACGCCTTGGAATGGGCGCAGCGCGGGCTCTGCCGCTAAGGGGGGCACCCGGTTGGAAGTGGTCAAGATTACCCCGCGCGGATACTGCTACGGCGTCGTCGACGCCATGAAACTCGTGCGGCAGGTGGCGGAGAATCCCGCAGCCAAGAAGCCGATCTTCGTCCTCGGACTGATCGTCCACAACCACCACGCGGTGGAGGAACTCGACCGCTACGGGGTCATCTCGCTGGACGGTGAGAACCGCCTTGAACTCATCGAGCAGGTGAAGGACGGCACGGTCGTCTTCACGGCCCACGGCGTCTCGCAAGAGGTGCGCCGGCGGGCGGAGGAGATTGGCCTCGACGTTGTCGACGCCACCTGCCCCGATGTCACCAAGACGCACGACCTGATCCGCCGACTTGCGGACGACGGCTACACCATCCTGTACATCGGCCGCCGCGGCCACCCGGAGCCGGAAGGGGCGATGGGAGAGGCCCCGGACCACGTCCACCTGATCGAGACGGCCAAGGACGCCGAAGGGCTGGACCTCGACGGCCGCAAGCTCGCCGTCGTCACCCAGACTACGCTCTCGCGCTGGGACACGGAGGAGACGATCTCTCACCTCAGGGAGCGCTTCCCGCAGATCGAGGTCTTCAACGAGATCTGCCTTGCGACCCAGCTCCGGCAGGAGGCGGCCGTCCGCGAGGCATCGCGATGCGACGTCGTGATCGTCGTCGGCGATACCCGCTCAAACAACTCCAACCGGCTCGTCCAGGTCGTGCGCGAGCAGGCGGGACGTCCCGCCTACCTCGTGGACACGGTGGCCGACATCGACCCTGCCTGGCTGGAGGGCAAGCAAACGGTCGGGGTGACGGCAGGGTCCTCCACCCCTTCGCCGATCACGCGGGAGGTCGTGCAATTCCTCGAGGCGTACAAAGCGCCCGAGACCGCCACCGCGAGAGGCTGACATGTATACGGCGAGTGCGCTGCAGGCGGCCCAGGCTGCTCCGCGCAAGGGTCTGTGGTGGCTCGTGCCGCGGGAGTTCGGAGCCTGGACCATGCTGGCGACGGGCTACCTGACAACCCTCATGGTCGCGGGCAGCGTCTCGGTCCCAGCCCTCCTGCTGATCCCCGCCGTGGCGTTCCTGCTGATGCTCAAGGAGCCGATCGAGCGGCTGCTGCGTGCACCTGCCGGCGCACGCGCCCAGTATGCGCTGTTCGCAGCCGGGGAGCTCACCGTCTCCAGCGCCTTCGGGCTGCTCGCGGAGCGCCTCGCGCACGCGCCGATCCTCTTGCTGCTTCCGATCCTCGCGCTGCCGCCGTACACCTTCGCCATCCTGCTCGGCTTCCTGCCAGACAAATGGCGGACGCTGCGCGAACTCGTTGCGACGACGGGGCTATGCCTGATCGTTCCGGGCACCTGGGCGGCGCTCGGCCAGCCCCCCAATATGGCGATGCTGATCGTCTACGTCGGCATGGTGCTGCACTTCCTCTACGGCGTCGGGTTCCTGCGGCTGCAGATCGTCGCGTCCAAGACCCACATGGACGCGACCGACGTGCGGGTGGGCACGCTGATGCTGGCGGGATCCGCCTCGATGCTCACGCTGCTCATCGTCGTCCTCAGCGTCTTCGGCTACCTGCCGATCTGGGCCGCGGTCCCGCTTCTGCCCCAGATGGTGCGCGCCTACCTTTGGCTCGGAGGCGAGCACCCGTGGCTCAACCTGCGCCACATGGGCCGGCAGGAGGTCGTGCTCGCCTTCTCGCTGATGGCGCTCTTCACGCTCGTCGCGCACGCCTGAGGCCCGCCTTGGCACAATCCCCAGTGTGTGTCCTGGCATAACGCGTGCCAGGTTATTTTGCGTGTTCGCACTGCGTTCACAAATGACTCGCATTCTGTCCGAGGTGAAGCAAGCATGCCGGCGCACCGGATGAAGGTCGGCGAAGCCGCCGAAGGGGAACCTTGCCGGGGGGCTGGGGCGCGCGGCAGGCGTTACGGTAGGG
>JAKAPV010000048.1:9496-14734 GCA_021806845.1 Bacillota bacterium
ACGGTATCGCGCAGCGCCCTGTGGAGAAGATCCCCAGGGCCCGAGACGTTGGGAAATCCCTGTTCCTGTTGGAATCACTCATCGGGCCGCCGGTCGAAGAATGAAAACAAGGCCGTTCTCGGCCCGAAACGCCCATCCTGACCCTCGGCGCGCAGGAGATCGCCGACACGATTCCGTCCAACGACGACCGCTTGCGACGGTGATCAGCCGATGTGCGCGAAGTGCGCGACGATGATCGCCGTCGTCCAGGATGCGGCGACGCAGACGAGAAGAACAAGCAGGGTCGCGACCCCGTCCGTCGCCAGCTTGCGCGAGCGGCGGATTGGGTTCTCCAGCAGATGGTAGGAGAGCATCGCGGTGAGGATCGCGCCCGCGATCTCGAGCGGTGTCCACGGCCAGCCGGTGAGCGGAACCGCCAGCTGCTGTGGAAGGATCAGCCAGACGTAGTGCGTGAGGTAGAGAGAGTAGGAGATGGCGCCGATGTACACGAGCGGACGGGTCGAAAGCACTTTGGTGACGGTAGTGCGCATGCCGCCGGCGCCCGCCCAGATGAACAACGCGGTTGCCCCGCAGGGCAGCCAGGCGAGCCAGCCCGGGTAGGTGCTCGTCGCACTCAAATCGAAGAGCGCGATCGCGAGCAGCGCGAGGCCGAGCACGACCGCGATGCGCTCGCTCCACACGGAACGCATGGGCTTGCGCGTCGTGCTGGCGGCGAGGAACCCGCCGAGGCCGAGTTCCCAGAACCGTGTGAAGGGCGAGTAGTACGCAGGGGTAGGGTCGGCGGCGGAGATGTGGATCGACCAGAGCGCGGACGCCGCGACCGCGACGGCGAGGGTGATCGTGAGCACCCGCAGTCGGCCCCGCGGCGGTACGAAGTGCGCTATCAGGAGGACGATCAGCGGAAACGCGAGATAGAACTGCTCTTCCACCGCGAGAGACCAGAACTGCGTGATGAGCGAAGGAAACATGCCCGGCACGAAGTAGTTGCTGCCCGTGGCGATCAGCCGAAAGTTTGCAGCGAAAAGCGAGGCCCAGCGTACGTCTCCTGGCAGGTTGGGGTTGAGACGCGGTCCGAGAACCAACCAGGCCACCAGCAGGGTTAGCACGAGCGTAACCGTGGCCGCCGGCACGATGCGGCGAATGCGCCGGGAGTAGAAGTCCGTCAGCGCAGCGCGCAGGCTCTTCTCCGACTCCCGCATCAGCAGTTGCGTGATGACGTAGCCACTGATCACGAAGAACACGTCCACGCCGATGTATCCCCCGGCGAATCCCGGTATGCCGGCGTGGTTGCCGACAACCAGCAGGACGGCGAGCGCACGCAGGCCCTGGATATCGCGGCGGAACTCCTGACGCGGTGCGACCCGCGGGAAGCCGTGGATCGGAATGCGGCGAGGAATCGCTTCAGTGAGCTGGGACGCCAATCTCCTTCGCCACCTCCGACACAGATGCAACGGGTCGCAACGCCTCTCCAGGCGAGCCGCCGTCTCCCGGCGTTGCCCCGGTGTACGACCCCTTTTCGTCGAATTACGACAATGTCCGCGGCGCCTCCTTGTGGATGTTTCTTCCTGTTGACGCCAGATTTCGGAGAGGCGCGAGTCTTGACCCGCGCGTGCATGCCAAAGGCGACCGCCTGCGGGACCACGTTCGTTCCGCGCTTCGAGCGCTTGCGCGAGGCGGATAGCCGGCAGGATCGGAAGGAACGTGCAGACCCCGGTGCCGGTCGTCCGCCGCTCTTTGGCGGCTGGAAAAGCACCCTCAAATCTACGGCCCGAGAGGGTGTGCAGTTGCACCTGCGACGCGCTGGATCTCGCCGCGTGCGTAGCGACCCTCGATCACGCGCGTCCAGTCAGGGTGTTCACGCTGAAGAGACGTTCTGAGGAGAGCAAAGGACGGTGGCGCACTAACGCGTCGACGCCGTTCCGCCAGGATCCGACCGGATTCTTGCTTTCCTGCCAGACGTCCTTCGCGCCGGTCCGCGCAGTTTCGGCAGGAGTAGCCGTGGGTTCCGGCAAAGGAGTCATTCCAGGACGGGCACCGCAGCCACCGGTTTTCCAAGGGGATGAGGAATTGCTTCGGCGTTTCGCGTTCGAACGTGCGCGACATCCTTCGCGTTGCGTGCTCGCTCCCAGCGTTCCGGGGGACATCACTATCGCGCCGCGGCGGCGCTGCGATCGGCGGCGTAGCCGCTCACCGCACGGCGCGCGCAGGTGGAGATGCAGATGATGGAACGCCGAAGTGCGCATTGGGGATTGCGCGCGGTGCTCTTCGCCGTTCTCGCGGCGCTCCTGACCACGGCGTTGATTGTGGAGGCCATGCCGCCCTCGGTCCGCAAGACGTTCGCCGCGCCCCCGCCGGCGATCCACCACAAAAAGGGAAGGCCGGGCGGGACGAACCCGAAGACTTCGTACGGAGGGTCAGGCGTACCGACTGTGCCCAAGATCTCCGACGCCTTCACCGGCTCGATCACAGAGCCGCAGGTCGGCGGCGGTTGCGGCTTCGCTCTGAGCGGGCAGGTCGAATCGGCGCCGGTCGGAAGCTGCACAGTGCTTGAGATCGGCGATTCGCTCGGCAACGACCTTGGCTGGGGTCTTCAGCGCCAAGTCGCGCCGGACTCGGGCCTGCGTCTAATCCAACTCGACAAGTCTTCAACCGGTCTCGCCAATTCCGGCTTCTATAACTGGCCGGCCGAACTCGCCTCGGACCTGCGTGAATACCACCCCCAGCTCGTCTTGATCAGCCTGGGAGGCAACGACGAGCAGGGCCTATACACCAACGGCTCAGCCGTGCAGTTCCCGACGGCGGCCTGGCAGACCGCCTACACCGAGCGCGTGCGAGAACTGGTGAGCGAGGCGACGGCGAGCGGCGCGTACGTGCTCTGGGTCGGCATGCCGAACATGCAGCAGCCATCGTACAGCCAGGGAATGCAACTCCTGAACTCGATCTACAAGCAGGTCGTGACCTCCGAGCCGAACGCGACCTTCGTGCCGACATGGCAGATCTTTTCGAACCCGCAGGGTGCATTCCAGGCGAACGCCATGGTGAACGGCAAGAGCGCGACCCTGCGTTCTCAGGACGGCATCCACTACTCCTACGCCGGCGAGGACGTACTGGCCACATACGTGCTCCGGGAGATGGCGCTCATCTACCATGTCCAGCTCGCGCCGACGAATCCGGAGCAGATCACGGGTTGGTAGCAGGGAGGGCACTCGGTTGAAAAACAGGTTCCCCGTGCGCACCAAGTTCGTCTGGCTTCTCGTCATCGTACTCGTGCTGGTCGGTGGCTTTGCCTTCGCCCGAAGCTGGATGGGGCAGTCTTCCGCACCTGGTGGTGAGAAGGCACGGAACTTCTCGCAGAACATCCCCTACAACATCCTCCTGATCGGGAACAACGCGAGGCAGGCCCAGGGTCCGCTCTCGCTCGGCACGTCCGGCGGGCAGGCCGACATCCTGATGGTCGTGCACATCGACCCGAAGACGAAGGATGTCACCCTGATCTCCATCCCACGCGATCTTCTGATCGCGCTTCCCGGCTGGCGCGTTGTGGAACCCAAGGTCAAGGAGAGCTTCTTCCTCGGCCTGACGCAGAGTCCGCAGCGCGGACCGCAGGTTGCCATGCAGGTCGTCAGCAAGTTCACCGGCATGCCGATCCACGCCTACATTGCGACCGACTTCCAGGGGTTCGTCGATGCGGTCAACGCCGTCGGCTGCGTGAACATCTACATCCCCGCCCGGCTCTACGACCCGCTCCACAGCAAGGCGGATTTCCAGCCCGGATGGCACTGCCTCTCCGGGACGTGGGCCCTCGCCTACATCCGCATCCGCCAGAACGCCGCGGGCAACAGCTTCCGGACGAACGACTTCCAGCGCATGGGCGCGGAGCAGCAGGTGCTGGTTGCGCTGAAGGACAAGCTGCTGGAGAACCCGGTGCAAGCAGCGTTGCACCTCCCGTCGCTGATCTCCGCCTGGAGCAAGGACGTGGCGACGAACCTCACGCACGGCCAACTGCTCTCGCTGGGCATGACTCTTGCGCACGCCCATCTAAGCAAGGCGACGCTCGGGAGCGACGCCGATTCCATGGCGCTCGCCTCGATGCCGCTGCCCGGCGTCAACCAGGAGAACGCGATCTTGGGCGCCTACTACGATGTGCTGGACGTGGCGAACGTCACCGCGGTACTCAAGCCGTACGGCTCAACCGGGGCATGGACGGGGCTGCCGCCCTTCCCCCAGCCGAAGGACGTCCCCATCACGCTCTACGGCAGCCAGTACACGATGGCCCTCCTGGAGAAGGCTGGCTTCCCAGTGACCTACGGCGGCTCCTTCGCCGGCACGTCTCGCCTAACGGTTGTCTTCCCGAACGGCAGCCCGACATCCGGCTTCGTCGTCGGCCGGGCGCTCGGGGCCGGCAATGAGATGGTGCAGCCGGGCAGCGTCTCGCGCGTCACGGTGTACGCCCCCTGAGGGTGCCTGCGTACGGCGGCTCCCTGCGAGCGCAGCGAGGAGATGTCGAAATCGACCCCCCCCCGCCTCTGGCCATGATCTCGGCCTGCGCCTTGAGCGTGTCGATCATGCCGCCGCGGCTGTCGCGCGGGGATGGGATCATGAAGCAGTTTAGTTCCCATAGGTTAGCTTGGCCAGGATGCCGGCGCCCGCCTGGATGCGCCCGCCAGGCACGTAAGGGGAACCCTGCGAGTAGGTGGTGACGACTCCTCGCCGTGAACAGCGAGGCTTCTCGGTGCATCCGGAGCGCTCGAGCCCTTCTCCGCTTCCCGAAGGCTCCGTCCGAGCCCTTGGAGGAACAAGGGACAGATGGGTTAGGCGATCTTGTGCAGTACTCGCCGCAGAATGACCAGTGCGGAATTGACATCGCGGTGCATCTGCGCGCCGCAGGGGCAGGAGTGCCAGCGCTGGGAAAGGGTCTTCTTCTCGATGCGACCGCAGCGGCTGCACTCTTGGGACGTGTAGCGTGGATCGACGCGCTCGACGCTCCGGCCAGCCTCTTCCGCTTTGCCGAGAAGCCTCTTGAGAAACGCGCCCCATGCCGCGTCCTGAATGCTCAGCGCGAGATGCGGGTTTCTGACCATATTGCGGATCGCAAGATCCTCGACGGCGATGAGGTCGTACTCACGCGCGAGCCGATACGCCGTCTTGCAGTGCATGTCCCGTCGCTGGTCGGCAAGGCGCACATGCATCCTTTGGAGCATCTGGACCCGCTTGCGGCGCCTCGCTGATCCCTGCTTC
>JAKAPV010000321.1 GCA_021806845.1 Bacillota bacterium
TGAACTGGCGCACGGCGTCGTCGCCGTCGACCGCCGTGACCACGTCATGCCCGAGGCGCCGGAGCATGCGCTCCGCGACCATCAGCACGCCGGGGTCGTCGTCCATCAGCAGGATGCGCCGCACGGGGCCGCTGCGCTGCGCCACGGGAAGGGCGGGCCCCTGCTTGATCGGCAGGTGCAGGCGGAAGGTCGTGCCGACTCCCGGTTCGCTCTCGACGCTGATCGAGCCGCCGTGCCGCTCGACCGTCGCGCGGCTCGACGCGAGACCGAGCCCGTGACCGCCGTGCCAGCTGGTGAAGTAGGGATCGAAGACGTGCGGCAGGTCCTGTTCCGGAAAGCCTGCCCCCTCGTCCTTCACCGTCATCACGATGCCGTCGGGTTCCGCCTGGGCATGCACCTGGACCGTGCCGCCGGACGGCATCGATCCCGCGGCGGTGATCAGGATCTCCTCGACGACCTGCTGCAGGGCTTCACAGCCGATGGAGACGCTCGGCATGCCAGGCGGTATGCTCACGTCGCAGCGGACGCGCCGGTCCGCGACGACCCTGCGCCGCGCCTGCGCCACCACGTCCCCGAGTTCCGACATCCCGGGCGCCAGGGTGTCGCCGCGGCTGATCGCCAGGAGCTGGCGGGTCAGCGCCTTCGCTCCCGTGGACGCGATTTCGATCGCCGCCAGCATCTCGTCGAGCTCCGGCCGGGCCGCGGCGAGTTCGCGCGCCAGAGAAATGTTGCCGAGGATCACGGTGAGAAAGTTGTTGTAGTCGTGCGCGATGCCTCCTGCCATGCGCCGCAGGAGGTCGCCGCGCCAGATGTCCATGCGATCGCGTTCCTCTTTGAGGCGCGCGCTGAGGTCGTGCAGGTTGCAGACCGCGCCTTGCAGCGTCCCATGGGCGTCGTAGAGCGGTGCCCCGGAAATCAGCGCATTGAGCGTCCGCCCGCCCGGGTAGCGCAGCTGGCGCTCGGTGGACTCCACCCGCTGCCCGCGCAGCATGGCCCGCCGCGCGACCATCCGCTGCGGCCGCAGCGCGTCGCCGTCCCGCTCAAACAGCAAGGCGCCGCCGAGCGTGGGCCGGACCGCATCCAGACGCTCGCCGACGCGCACACCGAAATGCGACGCGGCTGCGTCGTTCGTGAAGACCACTTCGCCGCCCCTGTTGTAGATGACGAGTCCGTCCGACAGTTCGTCCACGGCCCCGCGCAATATAGGTTCCACTCCTTGGGTCGCGACGTCGCGCGCCTGGGGGCGGGATTCTTCCGGCCCGTCCACCGGGAAGAGCACCGGCCCAGAGGTGAGTACTGGCCGCAGCCTCTGCGCGCTGCGCGAGAGCAGCAATGCGTTCGCAAGCAAGGACATGGGCATGATCGGTCCGAGCATGGCAATGGTGTCCATATCAAACATAGGCCCCAACCTAGCAGTGCCCCCCAAAAACTGCCGCCGCCGGATCATCCGCTCCGGACTTGAGTGGATTGCCCCCGACTTGTAGTGAGAATACGGCGAGTTGGCGTCGACTCGTGTCGAAGGGGGGCGTGTCGAATGATTTTTGGTTCTCCCTCCCTTAACTCTCGTTGCGGACGGAGGCAAGGACTGCGCCTCGCCGGCAGCCAGCAACGCCGGATGCCCTGATCCGCGGAGGGTGTCGCCGCGGCGCGCGGCGAATGCATGGCGGCCAGGCATGCCGCCGCTCCTGACAAAGGGGGAGACGCCGTGTTCCGCGAGATCGCCACTGGACTGTACCTGCAGCCCTCGCTCCTCTACCAGACGAACTGCGTCGTGGCACGGGACGCCCTGGGGGTCACCTGCATCGACCCCGGCTATTTCGAAACGGAAGTGCTCGCGGCCCGCGCGCTCTTCGACCGCCTCGCCGCGGCGCAGCCCGGACTGCGCGTGCTCGCGCTCACCCACTCGGACTTCGACCACATCGTCGGCGCACCGGCCTTCGACGACCTGCAGATCGCAACGCACGCCGCGTGGGACGCTGCGAACGAGGAGAGGGCCAGGGGCGTCCTCCGACGCTTCGACGCCGAGCACTACATCGAACGCAGCCTGCAGCTGCGCGGCGCGGTGCGCCGGGACATCCGGGTCGAGGACGGGCAGGAACTCGGCGCCTTCCAGTGCTGGGGCGCCCAGGGTCACACGGACGACGGGCTTGTGCTCTTCCACCGGCCCACGAACGCCCTGATCGTCGGCGACTACCTTTCCGACTGCGAGTTCCCGTTCATCTACACGAGCGCAGGCCGCTACCACGCGGCACTCGAGCGCTTCACGGGCCTCATCCGGGACCTGCGGCCGGAACTGCTGATCTCCCAGCACGGCCGGCCAGCGGCGGGCAGCACGGAGATCTCGCGCCGCCTCGATGAGTCCCGCGCCTACCTAGGCGCCCTCTTGTCGGCGGCGGCTGGCGCGGCGGACCCCGAGGATGCCGCGCGGCGCAGCGAAGGCGCCTGGCGCGGAGCGGTGCCCGAGCACCTTTGGGAGCAGCACGTCCGGAACGCGCGCATCGCCGTGCGCGAGGCGCAGGGCGGCTAGTCGATCGAGAGCGTGACCTTGCCCGCCGCGCGCTCCGTCATCAGGGCGTGGTGCGCGGCCGGCGCCGCCTGCAAGGGGAAGCTGCGCCCGACGACGGGTGCGAGCGTGCCGGCCGCGAGTCCCGCGACGATTTCGAGGTTGATCCGGTGCAGCTCCGCGGGCGGGGCCAGGAAGACGAGGATGCCATGCACGCTGCCGCCGGTCGACATGAGCCCGCGTGGGTGCACCTCGACGGGCGCGCGCGCGCCGATCACCGCGATGCGCCCTCCGGGCGCCAGGAGTTCGATGTCCTGTACGAGGCCGAGGTGGGCAGCGATGTCGAGCACGAGGTCGAAGCCGCGGCCGCCGGTTGCGGCGGGCGCCGCCTGCGCGTCGTCGTGGGCGACCGCGAGGTCGGCCCCCAGGCGCCGCACGAGCGCGAGCCCCTCGGGAGATCCCGCGGTGCCCACCGTCCGGATGCCCCGCGCCTTCGCAAACTGTAGCGCGGCGACTCCCACCGCTCCGCTGCCGCCCGGTACTAGCAGCCAGGCCCTCGCGCACGTGCCAATCTCGTTCAGGGCGTATAGCTCGTTTACGTACTTGACAGCGATCTA
>JAKAPV010000049.1:0-4575 GCA_021806845.1 Bacillota bacterium
GGTACGCCGGTGTGTCCGTACTGCCAGACGATGCGGTCCGTGTGGGGATCGATCACGATCACCCGGTCGTTGTAGTCGTCATTCAGCATGACGAGCCCGTTCGGAAGCTCTACGGCGAGCGAGGGGTGGTTGAGCGCGCCCGGACCGGATGTGACCTGGTACTGCCAGAGCACCTTGCCTTGCGGGGACATCAGCACGATCGCGCCTGGGCTCGTGTAGAAGGCGCAGATGATGTTGCCGTCCGGGGTGAAGTTCGCGTCAGACGGGTAGGAGAAGTAGCTCGGAAAATGGACGGTGTACTGGATCTGCCCCTGCCGGTTGAGAAGGATCGCGTCGTTGCCGCCGATCTGCGTCACCAGCATGCTGCCGTTCGGGGCCGGAAAGTCTCCGTTCGGTGCGCCGAAGGTGGTCGGCGGGTTTACGCTGTAGACGCCGGTTCTGCCATATTGCTTGATGATCTGGTGCGTCGCGCGATTGATGAAGAGGATACGCTGGTTCTTGATATCGGCCACCGTGATGATCTGGCCCTGTGCCGTATTGTAGAGGAACGCGTCGTCGGGCGTGTTGAGGTATCCCGCAGCGCTGCCCGCAGCGCCCTGGTGCCCGTATGTCCACACGACTTTCCTTGTCTTGAAGTCGACGATGGCGAGCGTGTCCGAACCTTCCTCATTCGTGATGATCTCGTTGAAGGTCGGGCTGAAGAAGACATCGTCGTCGTCCTGGATCGGAGACGGCGTGCCCGGCGCAGGGTACTGCCAGACGATCTGCTTTTGCGGCGAGACGAGGAGAATGCGGTTATTGTGCGAGTCAGCGATCAATACGTCTCCAGGGAGAATCGCACTCGCGGAGGTGGCGCCCCAGGGCAGCTTTGGCTTCTTTGCGGCGGGAGGCTGCTTGGGTGGCGCGGCCTTTTCGGCAGCTGTCGGCTTAGCCGTGGGCTCATGCGCTGCGGCGCTTGTGCCGCAGGCGGCCAGGGGCAGCGCGAGCAGGAGCACCAGCGCGATGCGAGACATGGGGTACGGCGTGCCCATCGCTTCGGTACCTCCACTCCTCGGATGTGCGAGGCTAGTCTATCATGTCGAAGCCTGTCGCGACGGCGGAAGGCATGGAAGCAGCGGCAGGACCATCCAGTGAAGGAGAGAACAACCCTCTGACGGGCGACCCGCGCAATGCGTCGCGGGTACGGCCAGAACTGTCAGGAGGCTGATGCCCGTGCGCACGATGCAGGTCGGCGACCTTCCGCAGCTTCCGGTGATCGGACAGGGAACCTGGTTCATGGGAGACCGTCGAGCGCAGCGGGCTGCCGAGATCGACGCCTTGCGGCTAGGTATCTCGCTCGGGATGACACTGATCAATACCGCAGAGTACTACGGCGCTGGCGGCGCCGAAGAGCTGATCGCGGATGCGATCGCAGACTGCCGCGAAAACGTCTTCGTCGTCACGAAGATTTGGCCGTCCCATGCGTCGGCCAGCGATGTGGAAGCGACGATCCGGGCTTCTTGTAGGCGCATGCGCATGCCGTATGTCGACATGGCGCTGCTGCACTGGCCCACCCGCAGCGTGCCGCTGGCGGAGACCGTGCAGGGCCTGCGCGCTGCGCGCAAGGCCGGTCTTGTGCGCCATATCGGCGTGAGCAATTTCGACGGAGCATGGCTCGAGCGACTGCGCGCATCTGAGCAGACGACCGGCGAATTGTGCGCGAACGAGGTTCCCTATAGCCTGGCGAATCGGGGCATCGAGCACGAGATCCTGCCGGAGGCCGAGGCGCACCACCGCATCGTTCTGGCGTATAGCCCGCTCGCGCACGGGCGCTATGCGGGATGGGACCAGAAGCCGGGCCTGCGCGCGGCCGCGGACGCGCACGGTGCATCGCCTTTGCAGATCGCGCTCGCCTGGACGGTGCAGCGGACCGGGGTGGTCGCCCTGCCGAAGGCGGTCTCGCCCGCGCACGTGCGCGCGAATGCGCAAGCGGGGGATATCGTACTGAGCGAGGACGAGATGTCCTCCATCGACCGCGACTTTCCAAGGATGGCCAGGCCCTATCGGCCGCTGCTGCCAGCAAACATGGCGTTGCACCGCCTTGCCCTGGGAGCGGCGCGCATGCAGCGCCGCATGCGCGGTGCGACCTGATCGTAAGCCGTATTGGCGCAGTGGGGGTTGGCAAGGATCATACAGGGAATCCTCTGATTTCCTCTCGGTAAATTAATCCGGCTTCAAGACAAGCAGTCAACCAAACGGTAGGCTTGGTGTGTGCGTCGCCCCTGCGGGGGGCAATTCGGTATTTGAGGGAGTCGGGCGGCGATGCGTTTTCTGCGAGTCCTTGGGATCGTGGTCCTGATCGTCGTCATCTTGGCCGTCGTGCAGGTTGTGCGCGGCGCGCCTGCGCCGACCGTCTCCCTGCGCAGTACGCAAGAGACGGTATCGGGAGCGAGGCCGTCACTGCCCTGGCCGTCGACGGGTGAAGCCGCAGTCGCGGTCCAAGGGATCGGGACGATGGGCAGCTATGGCGGGAACGCGCCGATGCCCATCGGCAGCGTGGCAAAGGTGATGACTGCCCTGCTTGTGCTGGAGAAGCACCCGCTCACGTTGGGCCAGCAGGGGCCGAGCCTCACGATGACCCAGGCGGATGTGCAGACCTACCAGCAGGAGGCGGCGACGCAGCAGTCCTACGTCGCGGTGGCGGCCGGCGAGAAGCTCACGGAATATGAGCTCCTCCAGGGTCTGCTGGTGCCGTCCGGAAACAACTTCGCGCAGATTCTCGCCCAATGGGTGGGCGGCAGCCAGGCGAAGTTCGTGCAGATGATGAACGCGAAAGCCAAGGCGCTCGGCCTCACCCGCACCACGTACGCCGATGCGAGCGGCCTGAGCCCCGCAACCGTCAGCTCGGCGCAGGACCAGCTCAAGCTGGCGACGGTCGCGATGCAAAACCCGGTGTTCGCCCAGATCGTCGCCCAGCCGCAGGTCGCCCTGCCGTCGCCGGAGGGGCTTGTCTACAACTACAACAAGGAGATCGGCCACATCATCGGCCAGGACACCGTGATCGGCGTGAAGACCGGCTCCACGCTGGCCGCGGGCGGCTGCTACGTGTTCGCGATGCAGCGCAACATCGGCGGCCAGAACGTGATCGTCTACGGCGCGGTGTTCGGCGCGGGGACGACACTGCCACTCGACACGGCAATCTCCGAGGGCATCGGCCTCGGCAAGGCCGCACTCGACGGGGTACACCCGGTACAGGTCCTGGCGAGCGGGAGCGGTGTCGGCCAGATCTCTGCCCCCTGGCAGGCGAGCGTCGGCGTGAACGCGGGGAGCTCCGTGCAGTTCTACGGCTGGGGCGGGCTCCGCATCCAGACGCAGCTGCTGCCGAAGGCGCTCAAGGCGCCGGTGGCGGCGGGTGTAACGGTCGGCACGCTGCGCGTGCAGATCGGGGACCAGACGGCGAAGGTACCGGTCAAGGCCGCTGGCGCCGTGTCGGCGCCGCCCTTGCGCTGGCGCCTCTTGCGCTTCTAGAAGAAGGACCGCCAGGCGTCGAAGCCGAACACTTGTACCGCCAAATAGCGCGATCCCGCCGGCTGTTGGCCGACGGGATCGCCATCGTTCGTGCAATCCCTGGCAAGAGTGGAGCTATGTCGCATGCAAGTTCACCCGGAGGCGGCGCGCCGGGCGCTCATCGCCCACATCGGACTGGCGTCCAGGGTGCGGCGGCCCTTCGCTGAGACAATCGCAGCCCTGGGCGCGGTCCAGATGGACCCGATGCGGGTCGTCGCCCCCGCGCATCTATTGACCATGAGCCTGCGCCGCGGTCCGACCTCGGAAGCCGCACTCTCCCGAGCCCTCTCTGCCGGCAGCGTCTTCGAAGCGCGGGTCAAGGAGCGCTGCCTCGTCGCAGCGCAGGACCTGCCCGCAGCCGCGGCGGAGTTCCACCGCGTGCGCGGCATGAATCTGATCGGGCGCTTCGGTCTCGCCCGGGTTGCGGACGAACTCCTCGCCATGCTGGCGAAAGGCCCCCGCTACAGCCGCGAGCTCGCGACGGAGCATCGCGTCGCGAGCTTCTGGGACCAGGACCCGGGCAGCATGAAGGCGACGACGATGGCGCTCGACATTCTGTCGGAGGAGGGCCGCGTCATCGTGGCGGGTCGCCGCCGCGGCGAACGCCGCTATGATCTTCCCGAGCGGCTCTTCCCGCACTGGGACGCCGTGATCGCCGATCCGGCGAAGACGCGCGTCGAGGCGGCCTTGCACTACGGCCGCACCATGGCCGTCTTCCTCGCGACCGATCCCTACCTCGGCTGGCAGCGCGGCGACACGCAGATGCGGCGAGCCCTTGCGAAAGACATGCCCGCTGAGGGAGCCTGGGTCGAACTCGAGATCGCCGGGTCCTCCCGCAAATACCTCTGCACCCAGTCCTTCAAGGAGCTCTGCGCGGGTCCGCCCGCCGTCCGCGGCGTGCATCTGCTGGCTCCGCTCGACAACCTGCTCTGGGATCGGCGGCGCCTCTTTGACCTCTTCGGGTTCGAATACACGTGGGAAGCGTACACGCCGGCTGCCAAACGATCGGTCGGACCGTACGGCATGCCG
>JAKAPV010000049.1:4585-14682 GCA_021806845.1 Bacillota bacterium
GTGCTGCTGGACGGGCGGCTCGTTGGTGAGGTGGACGCCCGGCGCGACCGGGAGGGCATCCTGCGCTGGCGGCTGCTTGCGCGCGGGCGGATCCGGGCGAGGGATCTGGAACGCATCGCGCGCGCGGTCGACCGGCTCGCGCGGGATCTCGGCACCACGTCCGCTCCGATGCAGGGAGAGGCATCCGGACACTAGAACTCCAGAGCGGGAGGCGAATGCATGACTGCGCGCATCCGCTGCGCCGGAATTGCGCTTCTCGCACTGCTGCTTGCGGGGCTCGCGGCCTGCGGTCCGGTCAGACCGGTGGCCAAGCCGAAACCGAAGCCGAAGGCCACGGCGGGATGGGTACTCTACCGCAACAGCCAGGTCGGCGTGACGCTGCGCCACCCTCGAGGCTGGCGGCCCGTGCAGGGCTACCTCTGGCGCGTCGGGGGACAAGGCGGCTACGTCCAGCTGAACACGCTCAACGGCGCCGGTTGGACCGCGCAGCAGGCGGCGGCGCACGAGGCGTCACAGCAGCTGCATCCCTTCGGCACATCTCCGAAGATTACTCCGATCTCCGCTGCAGGCGAATCCGGCTACCTGATCATGCCTTCCAAGGACGCCGACCAGCCGCCTGGCCCGCTCGCCGCGGAACTCGTGCTGCCGTACCCCAGGCCGCAGACGATCGACGGCGCGCAATACCATTTCCTGATCATGGACGCCACCGCATCATGGATCCGCCAGATTGCGGCCACTCTCCGCTTTTCGCAGTAGATCTCCCGGAAGGTGGGACCCATATGCGCCTCTCGCCGGCCGCAGAGGCCATCCCCCGCTCCGGCATCCGCGCCATGGCCGCCCTCGCGCAAGGCAGGGAGGGACTCCTGCACCTCGAGTACGGGGAGCCCGGCTTCTTCGCGCCCGAGGCGGTGCGCCGCGCGGCGGCGCGGGCCGTCATGGATGAGCGGATCGTCTACACCCCGACCGACGGCCCAGCGGATCTCAAGCAGGAGATCGCGCGCAAGCTCCTGCGCGTGAACCGGGTCGCCGTCGACCCGGAGAGGGTCTTTGTCGCGCACGGGGGAGTGGGTGCGCTCTACGCGTCGCTTGGCAGCATCCTTGGACCTGGAGACCGCATCCTGCTGCCGGATCCCGGCTGGCCCAACGTGCTGGGGCAGGTGTACACGCTCGGCGCGGAGCCGGTCTTCTACCCCCTGGCCGCCGAGACGGGCTTTCGGCCCGATCCCGAGTCATGGCCCGTAGACGAGCGCACGAGGGCCGTATTGATCAACAATCCCTCGAATCCCACCGGCGCACTGTTCGACCGCGCGATGCTGGAGCGCATCGCCGCCGTCGCGAGAAAGCACGACCTCTGGGTCGTGTCGGACGAAGTCTACGACCAGATCTACTTCGGCGAGCCGCCCGTCAGCATGCTCGAGGTCTATCCCGAGGGCACGCTGGCGGCGTTCAGTTTTTCCAAGACGTACGCCATGACCGGGTGGCGACTGGGTTACGCCGTCCTGCAGCCGGGCATGCGCGACTTTACTACGAAGATCGTCGAGTCCTGCTATTCCTCGTCGTCGATGGTAGCCCAGCGGGCTGCGCTGGCGGCCCTGACAGAGGTGGGCGAGGGCGAGATCGGGGACATGGTGGCGTCCTACAAGGCGACGCGCGACCGCGCCCTGGAGATCCTGGACGCATCCGGACGACGGCGGTACGTCCCGGAGGGAGCGTTCTACCTGATGATGCCGGTGCCGCGCGGAGTCTCCTGCGAGAGCTTTGCCCGGCTCCTGCTGGAGCGCAAGGACCTCGTGGTCGTGCCGGGCTCCACCTTCGGCGCGCGTGCCAGCCAGGAGGTTCGCGTCAGCCTGGCTGCCGGTAGGGACGTGGTCGCGGCGGGCATCGCGCGGATCCTGGAACTGACGGAAGAACTGGAGCAGGGGGGCGCACGCCTCGGGCTCTGATGGGGAAAGCGGCGCGACCCCACCGGGTGGGGTCGCGCCGCCGCGTTTCAAAGTCTTTAGCGGCCGCCGGCCGCTATCTCCCGCACGACCCGTTCGTCCGTCATCTCGCGGCCCTCGTGCCTCTCGTCCCAGACCTCGCCGCCTTTGCCGGAGATCGTGATCGTGTCGCCGGGCTCGGCGATCTGCATGGCGCGCTGGATGGCGCGGTAGCGGTCCAGTACTATCTCCGTCGGGATGCCGCTCTCCCGTGCCCCGGCCGCGACCTGTTCGGCCGTGTCCAGGGGGGACTCGCTGCGGGGGTTGTCGATCGTGACGATCAGGTGATCCGCGAGCGCCGCGGCGATCGCTCCCATCAGCGGGCGCTTGCCGCGGTCGCGCTCGCCGCGGCCGCCGAAGACGGCGATCACCCGCCCCTGTGATGCACGGCGGGCGAGTCGCAGCAGCTGGACAAGTCCTGCGGGGTTGTGGGCGTAGTCGACCACGACGCGGTAGGGGCGGCCGATGTCCTCGATCACCTGCAGGCGACCGGAGACCTGGCGCAATTCCGACAGCCCGCGCAGGGCCATGGCGGGGGGGATGCCGAGGGCCGTCACGGCGGCGGCGGCAGCCATGGCGTTCTCGATGTTGTGGCGTCCCGGCAGGAGGAGCGGGAAGGAGTGCCGCTCGCCGTCGATGCGCAATGTCACGAGGCCGCCGGAGAGACCGTGGTCCTCGAAACCGACCAGCGAGACGTCCGCATCCTTGCCGAACGTGCGGATCGGCACTTTTGTGATGCCGCGCAGGTAATCGTAGGCAGGGCTGTCGCTGTTCAGAACGGCGACAGCCGGGCGTCCGTCCGCGCCCAGCCCTTCAAACAAAAGACCCTTCGCTTCAAGATAGTGCTGCATGTCACCGTGGTAGTCGGTGTGGTCGCGCGTCAGGTTGGTGAAGACTCCGGCGTTGAAGGAGCAGCCGGCGGTACGGCCCTGACGCAGGGCGTGCGAAGAAACCTCCATCACCGCGTGCGTCGCACCGTACTCCAGCAGTTCGCGCAGCGAGGCTTGGAGCTCCGGCGCGGCAGGCGTCGTCAAGGCGAGGTGGCGCACCACCTCGCCGTCCAGCTGCACGCCGAGCGTGCCGATCGTTCCGACCCGGTGGCCCGCGGCGCGCAGCGCGCTTGCCACCAGCGCGGCGGTGGTCGTCTTGCCGTTCGTGCCGGTGACCCCGACCATCGTGAGCACCTTCGCGGGATCGCCGTGAAAGGCGGCGGCAAGCAGCCCCAGGGCCTCCGTCGCGCTCTCCACCGTGATGACCTGCACCCCGAGCGAGAGGGGCATCTCTGCGACAACGGCGAGCGCGCCGCGCTGCACGGCTTCCTGGGCATACTGGGAACCGTCCACGCGTTGCCCTTGCCGCGCAACGAAAATGAACCCTGGCTGCACGTCGAACGAGCGGTCGGTCACGCCGCGGACGTGGCTGCCCTGGTAGCTCCGGGTGCGCACCCCGTCTAGTAGCTCGTTGAACGTAGGCAAAGGACACCCCTTGTCCTTAATATGCTCACTTTACCAGAGTACCACTCCTTGCATTAGCAATGTTTGAGGGACCGGGCAGTGCCCGGTCCCTCCTAGCGGATCACCTTGCCGAGGATGTCGCTGCGCTGCAGGATCACGTGCGACGCACCGTCCAGCTTGATCTCCGATCCTCCGTACTTCGTGAACAGGACTTCGTCCCCGGCCGCGAGCACCTTCTGCAGGTCCTCGTCTGTGCCGACGGCCACCACGATGCCCTGCTGCGGCTTCTCCTGCGCCGAGTCGGGCAGGATGATTCCGGACGCCGTCTTCTCTTCCTGCTGCACCGGACGCACCAGCACGCGGTCGTCCAGCGGTGCGATCATCATCTGCGGTATGCCTCCCCTGGTATCAACTGCGAAGTCCGAGTGCCCGAACAAGGCTCTGCTGGTTGAATCCAACGATGATGCGCCCGTTGACGTCGATCACGGGAACTCCGGTCTGGCCCGACTTGCGCTGCAGTTCCGCCTCGGCGGCGGTGCTGCGCGCGACGTCGACCTCCCGGAAGGGAATCTGGCGCTCCTGCAAAAAGCGCTTTGCCGTGCGGCAATGCGGACACGTCGGTGTGGTGTAGACGACGACAGCCAGTGCATTCACCTCCCGCAGAGTGCTTCGTACGTTGCCTAGTATACTCTGTGGGGTATATGGAGAAAAGGCCTTGGACTGAATCGGAGGTGTGAATCTGTGCGCCGACTGCTGTGGCAACGTGCCATCGCATTGCTGGCCCTTGGAGTACTCGCGGCGCTCGTGCCGCGCATCCCCGGCTGGCCACGCGGGGACTCCGCCGTGCTCTGGCGCGTCGGCCTGACGGCGGTCTGGATCGCGCTCAGCTGGACGCTGATCCGGGGCGTACGCGCGGCGGGGCTGCGCCAGTTGCGCGAGCAGCCTGTCGAGCGCCAAGGCATGCTCAACATCGGCGTCCAGCTCCTGAGCGGGGCGCTGGTGACGGTCACGGCTGGCGTCGTCGCCGACATCTGGCATGTCAGCCTGACAGGCGTCGCCCTCGGTGGCGCCCTGACCGGCGTCATCGTCGGCCTGGCCGCACAGTCGACGCTCGGCAACGTCTTCGCAGGCGTGCAGCTCCTGTCGCTGCGGCCCCTGCGCGTCGGACAGTGGGTGTCCTTGCGATCCTGGATGACCGGCACCGACGTCGGAGGGCGGGTCGAGGAGATCAACTTCTTTTACACGGTCCTGCAAGAAGGCAGTGTGCGGCGGGTAATCCCGAACTCGGCCGTCACCGTCGCGACCCTGACGGTGGACGACACGCAGTCTTGCGGGGTGCAGATGCTCGCGCTGCCGTACCGCATCGCGCCGGAGGAGGCGATGGATCTGCTCAGGCCGTACGAGCGGGCGCAGGTCACGGAGCTGCGCGTCGACGGATACGTGCTGCGCATCGAGTGGCGCACCGGCGATGCGGACCAGGGGGAGCGGTGCGCGCGCGTCGCGGCGCGTCTGAAGGAATCCTGAGGCTATGCGGCACTTGCCAAGCATACGCCGGATGGTAGTCTTCTTGGTGTGGGAGAAGAAAGCGGAAAGGGGCAGGGCCATGCTGCTTAAGTGGATTCTCAAGCTGATCGGCTTCGGCTTCCTGTTGGGGACGGGCTCGCGTTGCGGCGACGGTTCAGGGGAAGACGCCGACCGGGTGCGCCGCGCTCGCCAACGTGCCGCACGGCGACTGCACCGCATCGCGGACGCCATCGCCAAGGCGGATGATGAGGAGAGCACGCAGCCTAGTGAGTAGCCTGCCTGCCTCCCTTGGATAGCCGCGCGGGCCGCACCGCGGTCGTGCTGCGTCTCGCGCTCGGGGCCGCCGTGCGAGCGGTGTGGCTGGCCCGGGTCGCGGCACGCTTCCGCGATGAAGAGCAGCGGCGCAAGGCGGAGCGGGAGCTCTGGGCCGCGCAAGGGCGCAGACTGCGCATCGCGGCCGCCCGGCAGGGCGGCATGCTGATCAAGCTCGGCCAGTTCCTTTCGACGCGAGCGGACGTGCTGCCGGAGGAATTCACGCGCGAACTCGGGGAGCTTCAGGATGTGGTGCCGCCGATCTCGTGGGGCGCGGTCGATGCCGTGCTGCGCGAAGCGTACGGCAGCCGCTACGTCCCCGATGTGTTCGCGTCGGTGGACCAGACGCCGACGGCCTCGGCATCTCTGGCGCAGGTGCACCGCGGCCGCCTGGCGGGCGGCCGCGACGTCGCGATCAAAGTGCTGCGGCCGGGCATCGCGCACTCCGTCCGCATCGACCTCGACGCGGTGCGCATCGCGGTCACGTGGGCGGTGCGCTGGACAAGCTGGGGCAAGCGCTTCGACCTCCTGGCGATCTGGCAGGAACTGCGGGACGTCACTGAGCAGGAGCTTGACGTCTTCGGGGAGGCGTCGCGCGGGGGCCGCTTCGCGGCAAACTTCAAGGACGACCCGATGGTGGGCGCCCCGCGGGTGTACCAGGACCTGACGCGCCCGGGTGTCCTCGTCATGCAGTTCGTCGAGGGGATCAAGCCGGACCAGCTGGCGCAGCTCGACGCGGCCGGCATCGACCGCAAAGCGCTCGCGGCGCTTCTGATCCGCAGCTACATGAAGCAGTGGCTGGTGGACGGGTTCTTCCACGCGGACCCTCACCCGGGCAACCTCTTCGTGCAGCCGGACGGCGGTCTCATGTACGTCGACTTCGGCATGATGGGCGAGATGCGCGAGCAGGACAAGGCCGCGCTGCGCAAACTCGTGCGCGGGATCATCGCGAAGAATCTCGACGACGCCGTCGCGGGTCTCGTGGAGCTTGGTTTCGTGCGCCCGACGGCCAACCTCGAAAAGCTCAGGCTCGCCTTCGGCTATCTCGTGGACAGGCTGCTCGGCACCACCTTCTACCGCGCGAGCGGTCCTGAAGTGGAGGCGTTCGTGCGCGAGATCCGCGACTTCCTGTACGAACAGCCATTTCAGATCCCTGCGCGCTACACCTTCCTCGGGCGGGCGCTCGGCATCCTCTCCGGGATCGTCGCGGGTCTCGCGCCGGGGGAGAACTTCGTCCGGCTGCTGATCGACGGGGCGCGCCGGTACGCGGCCGACACGCTGCCGGGCGGAGGGACGCGAGACATCGTGCAAGGCGCCCTGCGCCGGGTCGCGGAGCCTCTGCAGCAGGCCCTGCGCCTGTTGCAGAGGCTCGACCGCGGCGATTACCGCGTCCCGATCGACTTTGAGCCGCTGCGCAGGGAGCTCGCGCGCGGCCGGAGCGCGCTGCGGGCGCTCACATGGGTCACCGTCGGCGGCTTCGCCGCCCTTTCGGCCGCCCTCGTCGGTGCGAGCCTGCCCTTCTGGCGCGATGTGCTCGTCGCCGCCGCGATTGTCTGCGGCGTCGTCGCGGTCGCCATCCAGCGTCAGGCTTAGTCCGGCCGGGCGATCCGCATCATCTTTGGGGGTGCTGCGGTGTCTTTGTTCTGGCGCCGGCGCCTCACATGGCGCCACCTGCTCCTCGCGATCGCCATTTTGGCCCTGGGGTCCTCGGGCTACGGCATGTATGTCGGATGGCGCCTCACGCATCTGCCGCGCATGCAGCTTCCCACGAAGCCGACCTTCTGGGGCATGCCGTACCGCACGGTGCGGTTCTTCAGCGCCGTCGACCACCTGAAGCTGCATGGCTGGTTCATACCTGCGAGCCGATCTTCGTCGCTGACCGTCGTCTTCTCGCACGGGTACGGGTCGAACCGCGCCGACATCGGCATTCCGGGGCTTCTGATGATGCGGGCGGTGCACCTTTGGGGAGCGAACGTCCTGACCTTCGACTACCGCGCGGAAGGGCGCAGTCCGGGTCAGCTCGTCTCCGTTGGCCAGTACGAGGTGCGAGATCTCCTGGGCGCGGTGCAAGCGGTGCAAACCTACGCGCCGCACAACAAGGTCGCGATCGTCGGCTTTTCGATGGGAGCCACCGTCGCGCTGATGGCCGGAGAGGCGGACCCGCACGTCGCCGCTGTCATCGCGGACTCGCCGTTCGCCAACCTCATTCCCTACCTGCAGCACAACCTGCCGGTCTGGACGGGCCTGCCGTCCGTCCCCTTCGACTGGATCATCATGGCCCTGACGCCGCCGCTCACGGGCGTCAATCCCGCTGCGGTCGATCCCCTCGCGCACGTCGGCGCGTTCGGCAAGCGGCCGGTCCTGCTGATCGCCGGCAAGAAAGACAAGACCGTTCCGGACGGAAACTCAAAGCTCCTCTATAAGGCCCTGCGGCGGACAGATCCGAACGCGGGGCTCTGGCTCGTGCCCGGAGCGCATCACGTCGAATCGTTCCAGCTCAGGCCGCTGCAATATCTCGCGCGGCTCTACGCGGTGCTGCACCAGGTCGACCCAGAGCTGAGGGCGCCGCCGGGCCTGGGCCTCTGAGGGGAGCGCGGGCACCGCGTTCTCCCCGCGCCTAAAGGCCCAGCCAGAGCTGCAGCCATGGCGGCAGCGCGGATGTCCTCAGCGCTGAGGACCTGCCGCCGGCGCGGATGCTGCCGACGCTGCCTCCCCAGGCGATGGCGCGCGCGTTCGCGAGCAGCACCCGCGGCGCCGCCGCGCCGGGCGGTCCGAGGAAGAGCGGCGACGCGAGCCGGACCGTCTGCCTCAGGCCGAACGGCCAGTGCACGACCGCTACCGCGGTGCCGGCCGGCAGTGTCCGCGTGGCGCCTGCTTGAAAGGCGTAGTCGAGGATGGCGGCGGCGTCGCGGAAAGTCTGCGGGAAGCCCTGCTCGTGCATCACGCTGCCGATGGCGAGCGCGCCTTTGCGGCGTGAGGCGAAGATCAGGACGTAGCCCGCCGGAACGGTGGATCCGGTCTTCATCCCGATCGCACCGGGGTAGGTCCAGAGCAGGCGGTTGAGGTTCTTCACGACCTGGCCATTCGAAAGGCGCGCCGTGCGCAGCCGCACGATATCCGCAACGCGGGGATCCGCGAGCGCCGCAAGGGCGAGCCGGATCGCCCCCGCCGGCGTGATGCGGTCCTGTGCGCTCAGGCCGGACGGGTCTCCGAACTGCGTCGGGCCCAGCCTCAGCTTCGCCGCGAGGGTGCCCATGCGCCGCAGGAACACGGCCGTGCCGCCCGTGCTGTGCGCCGCGAGGAGGTCGGCGGCGTCGTCGCCGCTCGGCAGGAGGAGCGCCAAGAGGAGGTCATGGATGGTCAGGCGCTCGCCAGGCGTCAGCGAGAGTTCCGAGTTCCCCTGGGCGTAGCCGAATGCCGCGGCCCGGGCCTGCGCGGCGGACACCGTGATCACCCGATCTGGCACGAGGGCCGGATCGCGGACCGCGACGAGCGCCGTGAGGAGTTTCACGGTGGAGCCCGTCGGGCGCGGCATCGAGAGGTCCTTCCCGGTCAGGAGGACCCCGTCGTATGCTGCGCTCCAGGCTGGCGCCTGGAGCGCGGGGAGCGCTGGCAGCGGGGGATCGGGCAGGGCGAGCCGCCGCAGGGTCGCATGGGGCTGGAAGAGCGAGAGCAGTCCGGCCGCCAGGGCAAGGAGCAACGCGAGGCTGAGCGCGCTCGCGATCAGCGGCCAGCGCTGGCGCCGGGGGTTCAGTTGCCGTACACCGTCACCTGGGTGACGTTTCCGGGCTGGACGAGCTCAGTGCCTGTGCCGAGTGTGCGCGCGACGACCATGCCGGAGGTGGGCTGGCCGGACGGGAAGTCGATCGTGATGCCGGTGCCGGAGTAGGGTCCGCCGTACGTCGTGGGGAAGCCGGCCTTTTGCAGCTCTGCGAGGATGTACTGGCTGCCGTACACGACGACCGGCACGTCCTTCGGGGCGGGGAACGGGGCCAGACCCGTCCAGGCACCCTTTGAGCCATAGGGCTTCAGGTCCTTCGTCACGCGGGCGACATCGAGCACGTCGTAGTAGGCTCCATAGATAGCGTTCTCCGCGTTGATGCCCGGCAGCGGCATCGCACCGAGCTGCATCGAGTCCGCGATGCTGCCCAGGGTCACCTTCTGCAGGTGGGCGTGCGAGGCGGCCATGCCGAGGCTGAGGAGCTGCTGCGGCGTGAGGTTCGTCGCGACGTCCTTGCTCCATGCGGCCACGAGCGCCGGCAGGTGCAGGGCAGCCTGGACCTTGTTCTTCAGCAGCTTGTCCTTGAGCGCGAGCAGCACCTGCTGCTCCGCGCCCATGCGCTGGAAGTCGTTCGTGCGGAAGCTGTTGCCCGCCTGGTTCTGGCGGATGCGGATGTAGGCGAGCGCCCAGGGGCCGGAGAGGCAGTGCCAGCCCTTGGTGAAGTCCGCCTTGCTGTGCAGGGGATCGTAAAGGCGCGCGGGGATGTAGATGTTGACGCAGCCGACCGCGTCCACCGCGTCGACGAAGCCCTGGAAGTCGGTGGCGATGTACGCGTGGATGGGCATGCCGGTGAAGTGGCTGACGACCTGCATCGCAAGCTCTGGGCCCCTCTGCGGGCTCTGCTGCAGGCCGAGGAAGAGGCTCGCCTTGATCTTCGGGACGGGCTCGCCCCATTTCGGCAGCGCGATCAAGAGGTCACGTGGGATGGAAATGAGCGTGACCGTGTGCTTCTGCGGGTCGATGTGCACGACCATCAGGATGTCCGCCTCGCCGCCTGAGGTGCCCAGCGAGAGCGGACCCTGCGCCTGGCGCGCGTTGTTTCCAGAT
>JAKAPV010000050.1 GCA_021806845.1 Bacillota bacterium
CGGCATGATCCTCAGCGCCGTTTTCGCCTATCTCTGGGGCGAGCGCCTGGAGCGCAAGACCTGGGTGCCCATCTCGGCCGTGCTCACCCTCTTGGGCGGCGTGCTGGTCGCGCTCGGCAGCACGAACTTCCTCTTCAGCGTGATCGGCGCGATGGTCATCTTCTTCGGCTTCAACCTCTGGATCCCGGTCGCCTACAGCTGGTCGACGGAGAACTTCCCGACGCGCGCCCGCACCACCGGCTTCGCGCTCGTGGATGGGATCGGCCACGTCGGCGGAGGGGTAGGGATCATCCTGATCGCGCCCCTGCTCCCGCACCTCTCGGTGCTGGAGGCGATGCTGCTGATCGGATCGTTCCTCGTCGTGGGCGCGATCATCGCCCAGTTCGGCGTCAACACGCGCGGCCGGGTGCTCGAGGAGGTCTCCCCCTGAACGTGCCTGACTATGGCCTGCGCTAGCGCGTCGAGATAGAGCGGCGGCCCGACCCCTGAGGGGTTGGGCCGCCGCTCTCTGCATTGCCGGATCTGCCGAAGTGCGTCGGGGCAGGGCAGGGACTCTCGTGCACCGCCCTGCTCGGCTGTCTGGGAGGATCTGCGAAGCCGCGACCAGAAGACTGACATAGACCGGGCGTTGGAGTAGAGTGGGCACGCTGGTCGCGCGACGGGCGAGCATCGCTTGTGGAAACGCAGAGCCGATCCGGGAAACCGTTCTGGCTCCGCATGAGTCACGACCAAGCTCTGGGCCGATGTCGCTGCTGGCATCGAAAGCGAGGCATGCATGACCGCACTGGAAGAGGGACTCGGGCTGCGCGGGGCCGGTAAGCCCCTCGAGGCGCTGGCCGCGCTTCGGCGCGCCACGCGTGAGGAACCGGAGAACGCGGAGGCATGGTACTGGTTCGGCGCGACGCAGGACGAGCTTGGCATGGAGTCGACTGCCGTTCCGTGCTATCGCGAGGCGCTGCGGCTCGGGTGCGCAGAGTCAGCGGACGCCCATGCCTTCCTCGCAAGCTCACTGCAAAAGACGTGGAACGCAGCGGGCGGCTACGGACATATCCAGCGGGCGCTCGCGGAGAAGCCCGGCGACCCGCTCTACCATTTCATCCTCGGGAATATCCTCGCCGACCTCCGCCGCTGGACCGAAGCGGAGATGGCGTACCGGGAGGCGCTGCGCATCGACCCAGAGCGGGGCATCGCCTGGCATCGGCTCGGGCAGCTGCTCGGTGCCGCAGGCCGGCAGGCGGAGGCTTGGGAAGCCTATCAGATGGCATACCGGTACGGGGACGGATTCTAGCGGCCACCATCTCTCCGGGGAGGCGTCTCCACTGCGCATACTCTATGCCGGCGTTGCGGGCTTCCTGATCGGCGTCTCCGCCTTCTTTACGTTCGTCGTCCCGCAGGTCGCCTTCTCGGTCCTGGGCGCGGGACAGCTCGGGCCGTTCCTCGCCGCGGTGTTTCCGCGCTTCTACGCGATCGTCGCGGCCGGGGCGACGGTGCTGGCGGTCCTCGGATTCCTGCTGCCCTCGCGCGGACGCCTGGAGATCGTCTGGCCCACCGTGGCGCTCGCGCTGACGCTGCTCGCCTGGCTCTGGCTGCTGCCGGCCGTGAATCGGGCGATCGGCACGCCGGCCTTCGGCGCCCTGCATGGCCTGAGCCTCGGCCTGGACCTCGTGGCGATGGTGCTTTGGCTCCTCGCGCTGCTTGCCGCGTTCCTGCGCGCAGACCGCGCCTAGACCGGCGGCGGAAAGAAGGCGAAAGATTGTTTCCTGTCACGCTGCGCGGCCAGCGGGTGACGCTGCGCGAGTTCACTGCGGAGGACTTCCCTGCCGTGCACAGCTACGGCGGCGATCCCGAGGTGACGCGCTACACGCTCTGGGGACCGAACGAGCCGGAGGACACGCGCGGATTTCTCGCTTGGGCCATGCAATCGGCCCGCGCGGAGCCGCGCACGGACTACTCGCTCGCCGCGCAGGTAGATGGCGAGCTCGTTGGCGGCGCCCATCTCGCGATCCTCAGCGGCGTGCACGCCGCCGGGGACATCGGGTATGTGCTGCGCCGCGACCGCTGGGGGGAAGGGCTCGCGCAGGAGGCGGCGCGCCTCGTGCTGCGCCTTGGCTTTCAGGAGCTCGGCCTGCATCGCGTGCAGGCCACCTGCGATCCCCAAAACGCCGCATCGCGGCATGTGCTCGAACGGATCGGCATGCGGCAGGAGGGGCATCTGCGGGAGAACTTCCTCGTGCGCGGGCGCTGGCGCGACTCGCTGCTCTACGCCGTGCTCCGCGGGGAGTGGGAGGCAGACCTGCGCTAGGCATGGGCGCCCGGGGGCCAGCATAGGTTCTCTGGCCGACTCGACCGGGGGAATGCATCTGGACGCCCTCCTTGTACTGTCGTTCGCCGCAATGCTCGTCGCCGTCGTCCACTCCGCCATGCCGGACCACTGGGTGCCGCTCGCGATCGTCGCGCGGGGCGCCCGCTGGACCATCTCGCGCACGGCGCGCGTCAGCCTCCTGGCCGGCCTGGGACATGTCGGGGGCTCGCTCATCCTGGGCATCGCGATTGGCGCAATCATGCCTCTGGGACCGGATGCGCCGCTGCAGGAAGGCCGGCTGATCGGCTCGCTGCTGGTCGCCACAGGAATCTCTCTCTACGTCTACAGCAGGCTCGGGCGGCGGCGAGGAAAGCTGCGGCGCGCACCGCCGCGTTCGCTCGCCCAGATGGTTGTGCCGTTCGGCGTCGCGGCATCCCCGAACCTTGCCATCGTGCCGGTCGCGATGGCGGCAGCGGGACTCGGCTGGACCGCACTGGCTGTCTGCCTCGTCGCGTTCGCCGCGGGCACGCTCGCGACATTCCTTGTGCTCACGGTGCTGGGGACGCTTGGAGGCTACCTCGTCGAGTGGCCGTGGCTGGAGCGCAACGGCGACAGCGTGTCGGCGGGCCTGCTCGTGGCGATCGGCATCATCGCCTTGTTCGCCCTGTAGAGGGGCTGGCTGACACGGGCGTGGCCCGATTGGGGCGGCGCGGGACCGAACGGACCAGGGCCCCCCGCGCGGAGGTCGCGAATTGCGAGCGTGCCGGCCCTGGGCGTCCACGGGCCGCCAGCCTGGGGCGTACAATCACAGTGACCGGATCCCGCGGTCCGGCACATATGCGAGGGAGGGAGCCGCCCGGGCCGGCTGAGGGCGGCAGCCCGGAGCGGCGGCAGTGATGGCAGATGCTTCGCACCCCTCGGAGCGCGAACGCGCATGGGTTGCGGCCATGCACGCCACGTCACTTCTCGGTTTTCTGATCCCGCTCGGCAACGTCATCGCTCCCCTCGTCCTCTGGCTGATCGCCCGCCGAACCAGCCCGTTCGTCGACGAGCAGGGGCGCGAGGCACTGAACTTCAACCTGTCGATCGCTCTCTACGCGGTGATCGCCGGCATCCTCATCCTACTTCCGGTCGGTCTCGTCATCCTGATCGCGACAGCCGGGATGCTGCTCGTGCTGCCGATCGTCGCGACCGTGCAGGGCGCGCGCGGCCAGGAGTTCCATTACCCGGCGGCCATCGGCTTCATTCGTTGGACAGCGGTGCCAAGGGGCGCACAGCCGCCGGAACGGACGGCTGCCTGAACGAAGCGGCGCGGCTTTGGCCGCGCCGCTGCACGTCCGTGGTGCCCGAAGAGGAATCCGCGAAATGGCGGACGTGCACGCAGCAAGCGGGCGGTCCCGCTGCGCGAGGTTTCGCACCGGGCCCGCCGCGCGTGAAGGGCTGAGCGTCCGCCGCAGCGAACACTCCGGCGCCGGCCGTGTCGTGGGGTGCGGCCCCCGCCGGCGGAGGAGTGGTCGCGGTGCAGCGCTTCGATGTGCTGGTCATCGGAGGCGGCGTGATCGGTCAGGCGACGGCGTTCCAGCTGCTCACGGCGGACCCCGCACTCAGGGTCGGCGTGCTCGAGCGCGATCCGACCTATGCGGGCGCGAGCTCCGGTCTCAGCGTCGGCGGGATCCGCCAGCAGTTCGGGACCGCGATCAATGTGCGGATCGCCCGCGATTCCGTGCGCTTCTACGAACGTGCAAAGGAACACCTGGGCGAAGCGGCCGAGATCGGGCTGCGCCAGCAGGGCTATCTCTTCCTCGCGACCGACGAGACGTGGCCGCTCTTCCGCGCGCGGGCCTCGCTCGCAAGGGCGCAAGGGGTGCCGGTGGAACTGCTTACGCCGCAAGACGCGGCACGACTCGTTCCGGGCCTCTACGTCGACGACCTCGCCGGCGCGAGCTTTTGCCATACGGACGGCTACCTCGATCCGCAGGGCGTGCTCGCCGCCTTCCGCGGCGCTGCCCTGCGCCTGGGCGCACAGCCGCTGACGGGCGAGGCCGCTGGCTTCATCGCCGCCGGCGGGCGCATCGATGCCGTACGCCCGCGCGCTGGCGAAGCGCTCTACGCCGAGCGCTTCGTGCTGGCGGCGGGCGCATGGACCGGCCGTCTCGCGGCGCTGCTCGGCGCGGAGCTGCCGGTACGGCCTCTGCGCCGGCAGGTGCATCTCGTGATGCCGAAAGAGCCGCTCGGCGAAGTGCCCCTGACCATCGACCCGAGCGGCCTGCACTTCCGCCCGGAGTCCGGGGGCCGCCTGATCGTCGCGCACCAGACTGCGGGAGACGGCTACGACCTGCCGCTCGACTGGGACCGCGGCGCCTTCCTCGAGGAACTGTGGGAGCCGCTCGCGCGCCGCGTGCCTTCGCTCGCGGAGCTGCGGCTGGAACGGGGCTGGTCGGGCTATTACGATGACAACGTCCTCGACCACAACGCGATCGTCGGGCTGCTGCCCGGCGCGCAGAACGCGTTTGTCGCAACGGGCTTTTCCGGGCATGGCCTGATGCAGTGCCCGGCTGTGACGCGCGGCCTCGCGGAACTGATGCTCTATGGTTCATACCGTAGCCTCGATCTCTCGGCGCTGTCGCCGCAGCGCTTTGCGCGCGGTGAACTGCTTTTGGAGCCCGCGGTGATCTGAAGGCCGAGGTACGCGCGGGCCCTGCGGGCGTGCGCCAGGTGGATCGCGCTGCAGTTTTGGCGGATGCGGCCTGCGCCCTGCGCGGGCCGCATCTGCGCAGGGTCGGCCCTGCACCTGTCGAACTCAAGGGCGATCAGGCCGCGAGGAGGATGCCGGTGCGCTATCCCTTGGAACCGGGCCGGGCCGAAATGGCGGAACTCGCCCAGCAGGTGCTGGAGCGGGCGATCGAGTTCATCGACCAACTGCCGGAGCACCCGGCCAGCATCGAAGGCGTGCCGCCCGCGGAGATCGCGGCGCTGCAGCGCCGGCTGCTCATGCCGCCCGGCGAGCAGCCGGGCGATCTTGCGCAGCTACTGGCGCTCGTCGAGGAGGCCGCCCAGGCGGCCGTCGAGTCGGCCGGGCCCGGTTACCTCGCCTACGTGCCAGGCGGCGGACTCTTCGCCGCGGCCGTCGCGGACCTCTACGCGCGCGCGACCAACCGCTACGTCGGGCTGTCGGCGGTGGCACCGGGGTTCGCGGCGCTCGAGTACAGCGTCGTGCGCTTTCTCTGCGAGGTCTGCGGCCTTGGCGACGGATCCGGCGGCATCCTCGTCTCCGGCGGCTCGACCGCGAATTTCGCGGCGCTGATCGCCGCGCGCCACCACCACCTCGGCGAGGAGATCGCGTCCGGCACGCTCTATGCGACGGAGGAGGCGCACCATTCGATCGCCAAGGCGGCCCGCCTCGCGGGAATTCCGCAGCGCAACCTGCGCACTGTTGCGTGCGCGGGCGACCGCCGCATGGACGTAGAGGCCGCCGCCCGCATGATCCGCAGCGACCGCGCCGCCGGCATGCGTCCATTTCTGCTGGTCGGATCGGCCGGAACGACGAACACGGGTGCGATCGATCCCCTGGACGAGATGGCGGATCTCGCGCACGACGAACGCGTCTGGCTGCACGTCGACGGCGCGTACGGCGGCGTCTTCCGCCTGACCTATCTCGGCCGCCTGAGGCTTGCCGGCATCGAGCGGGCCGACTCCGTGACGCTCGACCCGCACAAGGGCCTGTTCATGCCCTACGGCACCGGCGCCCTCGTCGTAAGGGACCTCGGGCGGCTGCGCGCCGCCCATGCGGTGTCAGGCCACTACCTGCAAGACCTCTCCGCACAGGAAGTGCCGGACTTCGCCGACCTCGGTCCGGAACTGACGCGGGAGGTGCGCGGGCTCCGGATCTGGCTGCCGCTCCATCTCTACGGGGTCGCCGCATTCCGCGCCGCGCTCGACGAGAAGCTGGATCTCGCTGAGCATGCATACCGCCGCCTGCGCGCGGAGCCACTCCTGGACGCGGTCCTGGCGCCGCAGCTCAGCATTGTCGCCTTTCGCCTGCGGGGACGCACCGCGCAGGAGGCCGATGCGCGCGGCCGCGACGTGCTCAGGCGCGTCAATGCGGGACGGCGCGTCTTCCTTTCGAGCACGGTCGTCGACGGCCGTTTCACGCTTCGTCTGGCCATCCTGGCGCACCGCAGCCACATCGACCGCGTGGACGAAGCGGTCGACGCGATCATCGCCGCCGCACGTGCGGCATCTGCCGAGCGATCCAATTGAAATCTAAGGATTTTCTTAAGGCGTCCTAAGGTAGAGTTAATACGCTTGCAAAGATGCCGCGGGTCGGCCTGCGCTTCCATGCCGGTTCGGCAGGCAGACCGCGTCCGAGAAATCCCGCAAGGGACGTGACATCCATCCGCAAATACGCACTTTTGGCCGCAAACCGCCTGGATCTTGCGATCGTGCTGCTCGGCGTATTCTGCTCGCTGCTCCTTGCGATGGGCGCGCGGTCCGCCGCGCCCGTGCTCGCCGCCGTCCTCGGCCTGGCGCTGCTCGTCGCGGGCGCTGGCGTCGCGCTCTTGCCGCTCGTGCGCCGCGCCCACGCCATGGACTTCTCGCTCTATTGGCATGCGGCCGCCGCGGTCGCAGGATTCGCGCTGCTATTGCACGCGCAGCAGGGCTGGGCGTTCTACGCCTACGCGGGTCTCGTCTTCTTTGGCTGGCTCGAGGCGGTGACGCTCGCGCAGACCCGGGCGGATGCTCCCGGCCTGCGGCCGGCGCTTGCCTGGACGCGCCGCAACGCAGTCTTCCTCGCCACCTTCGCTGCGCTCCTGCTCGTCTTCGGCGCCTACTGGGCGGCCTACTACCCGGCGATCATGTCGCCGGACTCGCTCAGCGAGTGGTCGCAGGTCATGACGATGCATCTCAGCGACTACAGTCCTGCCGTCTACACGCTCTTCGTCTGGATCTCGGGCGGCCTCTGGCACAGCCCCGCTAGCGTCGCGGCCGCGCAGCTCCTGGCCTCCGCCGCGGCGATCGCGCTCGCGGTCGCCTACCTGCACCGCCGCGGCGTTTCGCGCGCCGTGCTTGCGCTGGGCATGGCGCTCTACATGGGGCTCCCGATCTTCGGCACCTTCACCGTCACCCTGTGGCACGACATCCCGTACTCGCTGATCGTCCTCTGGATCACCTATGCGATGTACGAGATGCACGTCTCCAAGGGACGCTGGCTGGACGCGCGGTGGCGTCGCTGGGCGCTCGGCGCGTCGCTCGTGCTGCTGCCGCTCTTCGCGCACAACGGCCTCAGCGTCGTCTTCGGCGTGCTGATGGGCGCCTGGGTCGTCCTGAAGACCTACCGCCGCGCCGTCATCTGGATCGCACTGGGAACCGTCGCCGGCTTCCTCGGCGTCCAGTACCTCGTGTATCCCGCCATCGGAGTACAGCCGTATTCGAAGGCGTTCGCCTCCGAGGCGATGATCCACCAGATCAGCGCGGCAATCACCGAGCACGGCGTGCAGGGCCTGCCCGCGCGCGACGTCGCATACCTCGAGCGGATCATGCCGCTCAAGGACTGGACGAAGAAGTTCAACCCCTACACGCCGCAGTTCCTCGTCTCGCCGCGCTACAACCCCTCGTACAACGAGTCGCCGATCGACAGCCACTTCTCGGAATTCCTGCACGTGTGGGCCGCGATCGGGGAGAAGCACCCGGACTCGTACCTCAGGGAGCGCCTGACGGAGAACGCGCTCATCCTGTACCCGACCGGCAGCCACCGGATCGCGCTGAGCCCCCTGCGCATCGCGCCGAACACGGCCGGTCTGCGCACGAGGAGCCTGGCGCAGGCCCTGCTCGACAACCTGCGCAACATCGAGAACTACACGACAGCCAAGCTGCTTTGGATCTGGCGCCCGTTCTGGGTGATGTGGCTCCTGCTGGCACTGACGCTCGCCGGCTGGTACCTGCGCGGACGCCGCATCCTGTTCGCGGCGATTCCGTGGGTGTTCCAGGTGCTCGGCCTCGCCATCGCGATCCAGGGCCAGTCGGTCCGGTACTACTACAGCCTCTTCCTGATCCTGCCGTACTTCATCGGCCTGCTCGGCCTGCGCACGACCCGAAGGGCGGCGCCGGCGCAAGCGGCTGACCTGCTGCAGTTCCCGGCCGCGGGGGACGCAGCTCCCCTGCAAAGGCAGGCGGGAGGCTAGGGCATCGCGCAGGGCGCAGAGAACGATGGAGCGGAACTGCCGCGGCAGATCCGCTCCATCGTGTGCTGTCTTTGGTGGGCGCGCCCTGTCAGCCGCGCGCGGCGAGCGGCAGCGGCGCCCCCGGAACGAGGACGGCGCTGCGCGAGAGGCGGCGGAGCAGGCCGATGGCCTCCTGCGGCTGCGGCACCCCGCAGCGCGGGCAGGCGTCGGAGCGAGCGGGGATGTTCAGCCAGAAGCCGTCCACGAAGGGACGGGCCGCCATCACGTCGCGGTAGAGCAGGGAGGAAGGGACCTTTCTTCCGCCTGGATTCGTACTGAGGCCGGCGATCACCAGAACTTCCGGGTTCGCCTTGCGGGCCTGCGCGGCGGCGAGCCTGACGAAGCGGGCGTAGCGCGCCGGCGACCGTTCGACACCCTGGGCCTGCACTTCGAAGATCGCGGCGCTGCGGGCGATCTGGCCGATCATGCCGCTTTGCAGAAAGCGCTCGTACACCGGCCCGCGCCCCTTGCCCAGCGCCTGCGCGAGGTTGGGCGAGGGGGTCGCGGCCAGCGTGATGCCGTGCGCGCGCGCGGCGCGGCCCGCCATCCGATAGTAGTAGACCGGGTGCAGGCGCTCGAGGCGGGGCGTCTGCGGCCAGTCTTCGAGGTCCAGCACGACAACCTGCAGCGGCCGGGAACCGTCGCCTCCCGGCTTGTCCCGGAGTTCGGCGATCAAGGGCCGCACGCTGGGGAACGAGGCGGACCGGAGCGCGGTCAGCGCGGGAGCGCTGCCGTCGGCCCGATCGACGAGGATGGAATGCTCGGGTGAACTGAAAAAGCGCCGGATGAGCGCCTTGGCACCGGGCTGTGCAGCAAGGCGCGAGAGCGACTGGGCGGAGATCATCCAGACGACCCCGCCGCGCGCAGCGGCGGGTCCGGCCGCGAGGGAGGCGGGCGCGAGCGGCGGCGCGGACGCGAGGGCGGCGGCAGCGACTGCGACCATGAGGGCGCGGCGAGCGGTCCGTCCGATGCGCACGATGTAGGACCACTCCTCTTGCAGAGGATGCCCGCCGTCCCACACCGCGGGAGCAGGGAAGCGCTGGCGGCACAGGCCAAACGCGCCTGTGCCGCCAGGATACCCCGCCACGATGAATATTCCATGACCTGCCCTGCAGGCGCCGGTTCAGGTGAGCCAGCTGCTCAGGTCGCGTCCGAGCAGAGCCTGCGTCTGCTGGATGTCGTCGCGGAACGCCGCCGCGAGGGATGTGCGCAGTTCCGGGTCGAGGTGGGGGCGCCGGAGCGTGCGGTGCAGGATCCAGGCGCGCAGACTGCGGCGCTGGGCAGCGGTCAGCAGGCTGCGCAGGGCGTTGCGCAGGGGGTTCGGGCGAACGAGCATGCCGTGCACCCAGCGGTTCTTGGGAATGCCGGAGTTTTCGGTGGTGCGCGGAGGCAGGGCCGGCTCGAACCCGGCGTCGACGCCCAGGAACGAGAAGATGCGGGAGAAGAGCGCCGCGCGGTCCGCCTTCAGGTCTTCGTACAGGAGCACGAGGATGCGCTCGCGCGGAAAGACCGCGAAATAGCGCTCGAGCTGGGCGGCGTAGTGGCCGAGATCGGCGTAGGACCAGGAAGGGGCCCAGCCGCGGCGGCGGCGCTCGGACTCGAGGGCAAGGGCTCGCGCGAAATCGAGCTCTTGCTCACGGCCCTCCTGGACATGCTCGAGAAAGTTTGAATAGGCCCGGTCGACCGGATTGCGCAGGATCGCGATCAGGCGGACGTCCGGCAGGCTCTCGCGGATGCGCCCCGGAGCCTCATCGGCCCAAAGGTAGAGCGTCGAGGCCTCGCCGATCGCCTGTTGACCGCGGGCGCCGGCAAAGAGCGCTTCGTATTCGCTCCACGCGCGCACGGGCTGCGCGTCCCCGGGCCCCCGCCAGGGTCCGGGATCGCCCGTGAAAGCGGCGAACCAGGGCTCCTTGCGGGGGCTCATGAAGATCTCCGGGTGCTGCGCGAGACCTTCATAGAGGGCCGTCGTGCCACTGCGCGGCGCGCCGACGATCAGGAAGTTCGGTCTCATCCAGCAGCCGCTGCGATCCGGGTGCGCAATGCGTTCCCTGCCTTTCGCGGTTCAGCCCTCTGAGAGCTTGCGGTAGCCTTCCGCCAGCACCTGCGCGACCTCTGGCCGCATGAACTCCCCCGGGGGGAGTTCTCCCTGCTGCAGCATGGCGCGCACACGCGTTCCGCTCAGGGAAACCCGCTCCGCGGCCGGGTGCGGGCAGGTCTTCTCCGTCGCCATACCGGCACAGGCGCTGCAGTAGAATGCGTTTTCGAACTTGAGGATCTGCAGGCCGAGTTCCCCCTCCACCGAGGTGACGAGTTCCTGCGCCGCGTAAGTCCCGTAGTAGTTGCCGACACCGGCATGGTCGCGTCCGACGATGAAGTGCGTGCAACCGTAGTTTCGCCGGTTGATGGCGTGGAAGATCGCCTCGCGCGGCCCGGCGTAGCGCATCGCGGCGGGGAAGCCGGAGAGCATGATGCGGTCCTGCGGGAAGTAGTGCCTCAGGAGGACCCTGTACGCCTCCATGCGGGTGTCCGCCGGCACGTCGTCCGACTTCGTCGCGCCGACGAGCGGATGGAGCAGCGCGCCGTCCAGCGTCTCGAGCGCGACCTTGATCATGTACTCGTGGGCTCGGTGCAGGGGGTTGCGCGTCTGAAAGGCGACGACGGTCTGCCAGCCGCGCTCCCGAAACGCCGCGCGCACCTCTCGCGGCGTGAGCGCCAGCCCGCCGCCGGCGGCCGCGGGATGGTCGAGCAGCCAGATCGGCCCGCCGAGCAATGTATCGCCCTGCGCATAGAGCTGTGCGACCCCGGGATGGGCCGTTTCGATAGTTCCGTACACGCGCTCGGCTTCCTTCCGCTTGTCGCGGGAGTAGCGCTCATGGACGCGCATGATGCCGACGACGCGCCCGGCGGCGTCAGTGAGCGCGACGTCCGCGCCCTCGCTGACGCCGGCATGGTCCTGCCCGACGGCGAGCGTGACCGGCAGAGGCCAGAGGAGCCCATCCGTGAGGCGCATGGCCTCGACGACCGTCTCGTAGTCCTTTTTCAGCATGAAGCCATCGAGCGGGCTGAGCGCGCCGATGCCGAGAAGGCCGAGGTCCCAGTAGCCGCGGTCGTCGAGCGGCACCTTCGGCAGCGACTGCGCGCGGCGGCGCGCGTCCTCGAGCGCCTCGCCCGTCAGCTGGCGGTCGACGAGGCTGCCGCCGTAGGCCGGGTTCTCCCCTAGAGCGCCCGGAGATGCCTCGCGGCCGCGCGCGGTCGCGGCGACGAGGGCGTCTGGCTGCGCCTGGAGATAGCCATGGCGCACGAGCAGGTCGATGACGGCCTGCGCGCTGGCGTCAATGCTGAGCTTGTCGGTTTCCAGGACGAGGTCCGGGTTCTGCGGCTCCTCGAAGGGGTCGTTCACGCCGGTGAAATTGGGGATCTCGCCGGCCATCGCCTTGCGGTAGAGGCCCTTCGTGTCGCGCGCGAGCAGCACGTCCATCGGGGCTTTGACGTAGACCTCGAGAAACGCTCCGATCTCGTTGCGGGCGTAGGAGCGGAGCTCCTCGAAGGGGGAGATGAAAGCGGCAAGGCAGATGACGCCGCTTCGCGTCAGCAGCTTTGCGACGAACGAGACGCGCTCGATGTTCCGGCTGCGGTCTTCCGCCGAGAAGCCGAGATCGCGCGTCAGGCCCTGACGGATGACGTCACCGTCGAGCCGCTCCACCAGAACGCCCGAGGCCGCAAGCCGTTCGGCGACCCGGCGCGAGACCGTCGTCTTGCCGGCGCCCGAGAGCCCGGTGAACCATACGGTAACTCCCTGCATTTGCATCCTCCATGGTGTCT
The DNA here is from genome assembly GCA_021806845.1 of Bacillota bacterium. Lineage (GTDB taxonomy): Bacteria > Bacillota > Sulfobacillia > JAJZYS01 > JAJYTV01 > JAJYTV01. Next base: position 12,346 of record JAKAPV010000050.1, read on the forward strand.
TATTCGCTCAGGGCGCTCCGCGCGATGCAGAGCGCTTCCTAGAACGGCAGCTGCACATATCCACGCGCCACAGTGGCAAACGGACCTTAATTTCACCTAAGCCTGCTCGGCGCCTTGGCCCCCTGCGCGCGGGGCGGTCGCGACGCCCGCAGCTGTCCTCCGTCCGCACAGCGGGAAGATCCCGTTCGTGCGGAAGAGTTGCCCGTCGCGGACGGATCCATCCGCTGCAGCTCGCATCGGGATATGCAGCCGGAAAGCCCCTGCTGGGCGGGCCGGGGTCTGGGGCACGCGCCCGCAGGCGGGGTGGCCGCAAACTGCTTCATCCCTCTGGACGGCGATGGTCATCGGATGGGCGCACTTCACTGGGTATCACCCGGCGCAGCGCGGGAGATCCCCGCGAGTGCGCGTTGCGCCCTCTCGGGGACGCCGCGGGACGGCGGGTCCGCCAGCGGCTCGAGTTGGATTCCGAAGGACTCCACGCTGCCGTCGGGGCCGATGCGAAACGGCCACGCCGCGGGCAGCGTCTCGACCTTTGCGCCCGGTGCGGATGTCGCGATGGAAGTCTCCATTGCAAACCACTTCTGCCTGGCGTGATCGGCCAAGAATATCCCCTTCTCCGTCACCGCCATCTGCACCTTCCCGCGCGAGTTGTTCCTTGCTAGACGGCCGACGCCGCAGCGGCAGGTGCGGCTCAGGCCGGGCCACGCAGCGGCAGGCGCACCGTGAAGGTGCTCCCCTGCGGCGATGAGGTGGCGCTCACCGTGCCGCCGTGCAGTTCCACGATGCTGCGGACGATGGCGAGCCCGAGACCCGTGCCGCCGCTCGCGCGGGCGCGCGCCTTGTCGGCGCGGTAGAAGCGCTCGAAGATGTGCGGCAGATCCTTGGGGTCGATGCCCGTACCGGTGTCCGCCACCTCGAGGATGGCACTGGCGCCATCCGTGCGGACCCGCAGGGTGACGCGCCCGCCCCCGGGCGTGTAGTGTACGGCGTTCGTCAAGAGGTTGAGCATGACCTGGCGCAAGCGGTCTGCGTCAGCGAGCAGGGGCGGGATGCCGGCGGCCGCCGTCGCCGTGAGCTGGACCCCTTTCGCCTCGGCGACCGGTTCCATGCTCTCGCTCAGCTGCGAGAGCAGCGCCGCCACGTCGACGTCCGTGAGGTTCAGCGAGAGCTGGCCGACATCCGCGAGCGAGAGGTCGCGCAGGTCGCCGACCAGCCGCGTGAGGCCGATCACATCGTCGTGCAGGAGCAGGATCTGCTCGCTATCGAGCGGCACCACGCCGTCTTGGATCGACTCGATGCGGCCCTTCAGGACCGCGAGCGGGTGGCGCAGCTCGTGCGCGACGTCGGCGAAGAGCTGGCGCCGCGCCCTCTCCTCGGCGGCCAGGCGGTCGACCATGCGGTTGAAGGATGCCGCCAGGGCGCCGACGGAATCGTGCCCCTCGACGTCGACGCGCGCGGTGAGATCGCGCAGGTTGAGCTGCTCCGCGGCCCGGCGCAGGCGCTCGAGGCGCCGCGTGAAGCGCGCGGTGATGTAGGCGATGGCGCCTCCGGCGACGGCGAGGGCCACGAACACCGTCGGCTGCCAGGCCGCGTAGCCGCTATGGTGCCACCAGCCGAACACCATCCAGGCGAGCGCAAAGAAGGCCCAGAAGAAGGGGATGGGAAACCAGCCGCCCCAGCGGCGCTGCCGCCGCCAGTAGCGGCGCTCCCTCCATTCCTGCCGTGCGCTGTACCAGTCGCGCCGCGAGCGCTCCCATGGATCCATCCCGCTCACTCCGGGCGGCCCGCCAGCTTGTAGCCGCTGCCGTGGACCGTCTGAATCAGGTTCTCGGTGTCGAGTTTCTTGCGCAGGTGGCTGATGTGGCTGTCGATCGTCCGTTCGTACCCCTCGTAGTAGTCGCCGAGCGCCGCCTCCATCAGCTGCAGGCGGGAGAAGACGCGGCCGGGGCTGCGCGCGAGGACGGCGAGCAGCTTGAACTCGGTCGCGGTGAGCGGGACCTCCTGCCCGGCACAGGTGACGCTCTGGCCCAAAAGGTCGATGCGCAGGGGACCGATCGCGACGACGTCGCCCTCATGCGCCGCGGAGCCGGAGCGCCGGAGGACGGCGCGCACCCTGGCGACGAGCTGGCGCATGCTCACGGGCTTCACCAGGTAGTCGTCGGCGCCGAGCTCGAGTCCGACGATGATGTCCGGTTCCTCGCCGCGCGCCGTCACCATGATGATCGGCGTCAGGGACTGGCTTCGCACGCGGCGCG
>JAKAPV010000322.1 GCA_021806845.1 Bacillota bacterium
CAGCGGCGTTTGCATTTTCAGGAGGTGCTCGCGTGATCGAACTGCCTGCGGTCGGCAAGATTTCGCCGGAGGTCTTCGAGTCGCTGATCTATCCGAGGCTCGGGGTGCACCGCGCGGAGGTTCTGGTGGGGCCGCGGTCCGGCGTTGATGTCGCCGTCGTCCGAACGGGTCCTGGCCGCGTCATGGTCACGACGACCGACCCAGTCTTCGTCGTGCCGCAGTACGGCTTTCGGAGAGCCGCATGGTTCGCCATCCACATCCTTGCATCGGACGTCGCGACCTCCGGTCTGCCGCCGGCCTACCTGTCGATCGACCTCAATCTGCCGCTGGAGATCAATGGGGAGGAGCTCATCGAGCTCTGGGACGGTATGCACGAGACCTGCAAAGAGCTCGGCATCACCGTCATCTCTGGGCACACGGCGCGCTACGAAGGCTGCGGCTACCCGATGGTCGGCGGGGCGACAGTGATCGCCGTGGGGGACGAGGACCGCTATGTGACGCCGGAGATGGCGCGGCCGGGCGATGCCCTACTCTGTACAAAAGGGGCTGCGATCGAGGCGACCGGCCTGTTCGGCGTCACCTTCCCGCAGGCGCTCGCGCAGCGCATCGGTCCGGAGTTCGCGCGTGCCGCCGAGGATCTCTTCTACCAGATGAGCGTCGTGCAGGACGCCCTCGTCGCGGCGTCGGTCGGAGTGCGCGAGGACGGCGTCACGGCGATGCACGATGCGACGGAGTGCGGCGTGCTCGGCGGAGTCTTCGAGATCGCCCAGGCTTCGGGCGTCGGTGTGCGGCTCGACGAGCGCGCGGTGATCGTGCGACCGGAGGTGGAAGCGGTCTGCCGGACGGTCGGCATCGACCCCCTGGCCGCGATCTCCGAAGGCACGCTGCTCGCGACGGTCCGTCCGCACCGCGTGGATGCGGTGCTCGGCGCGCTGCGCGAGGCCGGCATCGAATCCAGCGTGATCGGTGAGATCGTGCCCGCGGAGCGCGGCATGGTGCGCCTCGGCCAGGGCGCTGACCAGCCGCTGGTCCACCCGCGCGTTGACCCCTTCTGGGCAGCCTTCGGCCGGGCGATCGAGCACGGCCTGTGAGGTACGCGAAGGTCCTTACCGTCGCCGGCAGCGACTCGGGCGGCGGTGCCGGCATCGAGGCGGACCTGAAGACGATCGAGCGGCTGGGAGGCTACGGCATGGCCGCAGTTACGGCGGTGACTGCACAGAACACAAGGGGCGTGCAGGGCATCTGGGAACTGCCGGCAGAGGCGGTTTCCAGGCAGATCGGCGCGGTGGCGGAGGATCTCGGTGTCGACGCGGCCAAGTGCGGCATGCTCGGCAGCGCCGCGACCGTGCGCGCGACGGCGCGGGCGCTTGCGCGCTGTCCCGGCCTGCCGCTCGTCGTCGATCCGGTGATGCGGGCGAAGGGCGGAGACCGCCTGCTCGCGCCGGAGGCGGAGACCGCCTTGCGGGATGAGCTGCTCCCGCTTGCGACGCTCGTCACGCCGAACCTGCCCGAAGCCGAGGCGCTCGTCGGAGCAGCGGTGCGCACGCGGTTCGAACGCGAGGAGGCGGCCCGCCGGATCCGCGGCATGGGCGCAGGGGCGGTGCTGATCAAGGGGGGGCACGGGGACGGCGACGAGGTCGAGGACCTCCTGTACGACGGCGAGGGCTTCTACGTCTTCCGTGGTACGCGCATCGAAACGCAGCATACGCACGGCACCGGCTGCACGCTCTCGGCCGCTGCCGCGACGGGCCTCGGGCAGGGGCTCGGGCTGAAGGAGGCGGTCGATCGCGCGATCCGCTACGTCCAGGCGGCGATCCGCCACGCGCCGGGATATGGCAGCGGCCACGGTCCGCTTGGCCACCACGCGGGGCAGCGCCCATGGATCTGACGCTCCACGCCCTGATCGACCATCGCGGCGTGCCCGAGGGGCGGCTCGAGACCTTCCTGCGCGAGGCGGCGGCGGGAGGGGTCACGGTCGTCCAGCTGCGCGAGAAGGAAGGGCCGACGCGCGAGGCGCTTTCCTACGGAGAAAGGGCGCGGCGGATCGCCCGCGCACAGGGCTTGCTCTTCGCGGTCAACGATCGGCTCGACCTCGCGCTCGCCCTCGAGGCGGACATCCTGCACCTGGGCCAGGACGACCTGCCGGTCGAGGTGGCGCGGCGCCTCGCTCCGCGCATGGCCCTCGGCGTTTCGGCAGCAGACCTCGTGGAGCTCGAGCTGGCGCTCGCCGCGTCGCCGGACTACATCGGCTACGGGCCTGTATTTCCGACCCCGTCCAAGGCGGACGCTGCCACGCCCGTCGGGCCGCTTGGTCTCGCGGCCGCGGTACGCCGCGCAGGGGGCTGCCCGATCGTGGCGATCGGCGGCCTCACGCCGGAGAACGCGAGTGCCGTCTGGCGGGCCGGGGTGCGCGGCATCGCCGTGATCGCGGCGCTCACGGCGGCGAGCGACGTCCGCGCGGCGGCCGCGGCGCTGTCGAGGGGGAATTCGCATGTTCCGTGATCAGCTCTGGGTATCGGTAGAGGACATCTGGCGCGCCATCCTCGCGCATCCCTTCCTCCTCGAGCTCCAGGCCGGAACGCTTTCAAAGGAGCGGTTCAGGTACTTCCTCCGCCAGGACTACGCCTACCTCGAAGACTTTGCGCGCGTCCTCGCGCTGGGCGCGGCGCGCTCGCCCAGCGGAGAGGAGCTGCGGCTCTACCTCTCTGCCGCGAGCGGCGTCTTCGCCGTGGAGCAGGCTCTGCACGCGACACTGACGCAGGCGCTCGGAGGAGACCCGCTGGCACTCTCGCGGACCGAGCGCGGTCCGGCGACGGAGAGCTACGTCGACTTCCTGCTGCGCCACGGCTTCGCCGGGGACTACCCGCGCCTGGTCGCCGCCGTGCTGCCTTGCTTCTGGGTCTACCGGGAGGTGGGCCTCAGGCTGCGCGAGGGCGGCCCATCGCCAGATCCCTTGTACGAAGCCTGGATCGGCACGTACGCCGGCGAGCAGTATGGAGCGGCGGTGGATGTGCAGCTCGCGATCATCGACCGGCTGGGTGCGGAGAACCAGGGCCGCCACCGCGAGCTCCGCGCGATCT
>JAKAPV010000323.1 GCA_021806845.1 Bacillota bacterium
CATCATCTGCTGCAGCTGCTTGGCGTCCTGCTGCACCTTCGGCCAGTTTTGGGCGCTGGCCGCGGTATTGAGGTCGGTCACGAGGCTCTGCATCTCCTGGAACGTCGGACCGGAGCCCGCAATGTAGTTGTTTGTCATCCAGGCGAGCGTCTTCTGCGCGTTCTGCACGCTCGTGGCCACCTGCGAGGGGTTCTTCTCGGAGATTGCCAGGGCGAGGTTTGCGAGATCCGCCGTGAAGCCGTTCAGATCCGCGCTCGAGATCCCGGCCTTGCCGTAGGTCTCCTCCAGGCGCGCCCAGCTCGCCTCGGCCGCGCGCAGCTCGTCGGTCGCGAGCTGCCAGTCCTGCGTCTTCGAAGAGGCGGAAACGCTGGCAAGCTCCTGGGCGAGGGCCTGCGCGTCTGCCGGGCCGGCCGCCGCCGGGGCAACCGTCTGGGTCACGGCCGGTGTCCCCGAGAAATATTGGCTGAGCGAGCGGAGGATCTGCTGACTCTGCTGGGAATGATAGATGAGACCGAGCGCGACGAGAACCAACAGACCCCCGACCAGTTGCCCCCGCCACCTCGGCGCCGTATTCCGCGATGGGCCCGGTTGGGGCCGCATCGCATCGCGCCACGGAATGCGCCGCGTACGCACCGCCGCACCTCCAGTACGACCCGCTTCTTGGCGATGCCTATGGCGCGTCCCGACGCGATAGAACGGGCAGGCGCCATTGCCTGCCCGCTGCTTTTGAAACGCGCTTCAGCTCTGCTGCGAAACTTCGTCGCTTTGGGCGTCGCTCGCTGCCGGCGTGCGACCTGTGTTGTTACGGCCGGCCGTCTTGTTAAGGTCCGCGCGGATCTCGGCCGCGACCTCCTGCGCGAACTGCTGCGGGTCGATGCGCAGCTGCGGGCGCTGTTCCTCCGCCATTTCGCCACCTCCCCGAGCGTTATGGTTCCCCGCCGCGCAGCAATGGCCGCTGGAAGTTTCATCGCCGCATGGCGCGCGCTGCATAGGGAATGCTGCGAATGCAGAGGAGGCTTTGACGGAGCATGGGTATGCTCGCGCGACATGTCGACCGTTTGCCGCATCATTTTCACATCGCGTCCGCGGCAGCCAGGGTGCCGGCGACAGAGGGCTGGCTGCCGATCCTGCTGGTTGCCGTCGCGATTTTCGGCCTCGGCCTGTGGTGGGTTTCGACGCGCGCCTGAACCTTGCGAGGGCAGCGGCGTACCATGGAGCGCGGAGGTGCAGCGCCGATGCTGTGGGCGTTCGTCGAGGTAGGGCTTCTGACCCTGGTTTGGCTCGTCGTGATCGTGCTGCTATTCGCGCGGCATCTCTTCGGCTCGTCGGACTAGGCCCGCAGACGCATTCGCCTCCCCCGGCGGACGTAGAGTCGCAAACGGGGAGGTCGACTGCAGAGTGATCGTCACGCTTCGCCGCGGCTGGGTCGCGCTCGGCGGCCTCGCTGCGTTGATCGGGTTCGCGGCCCTGGTCTTCTGGGCCAGCGCGCCGCTCGAGATCTCCGCCACGGTGCAATCGGGCGCGGCCGCGAACGCTCCGGTGCTGTCGTATGTCCGGACGGGCACGCGGGAAGTCGCCCTCACGTTCGACGACGGGCCCGACCCCAGGAACACGCCCGCCATCCTGCAGCTCCTCTCGACCTACCACGCCCATGCGACATTCTTCGTGCTCGGCAGCCAGGCGGAGATGTTCCCCGGCCTCGTGAAGGCCATCCAGCGCTCGGGCAACGAAGTGGCCAGCCACGCGATGACCCACCGCTCCCTCGCGACCCTCAAGCCCGCTCGCGTCACGTATGAAATCACGTCCACGGCGGGGCTCATCCAGGAACTCACCGGCTCCCAGCCGCTCTTCTTCCGTCCGCCGTACGGCACCCTCACCCCGGTGGTCATCCGGGCCGCGCAGAAGCTGCACGAGACGGTCACGCTCTGGACGATCGACACCAGGGACTGGACCGGCCGCAGCTCCGCGGCGATCACCGCGACCGTCCTCGCGCAGCTGCGCCCCGGGGCGATCATCCTGCTGCACGACGGCGGCGGGCCGCGCGCCCGCACCGTGCAGTCGCTGCGCTCCATCCTCCTCGCACTCCGGCAGCGCGGCTACCGCGCGGTCACGCTCGACCAGCTCGTGCATGATGCCCAGCCGCAGGAGGCGGGGGCGCACACGGGACTGTGATCCCCACGCAGAGCAGAGGACGCCCCGGGGGGCGTCCTCTGCTCTGCCTGCCGCATCGCGCTTGGCTAGAATGCCCAGCGACCCTTCCTGAGGATCGGCACCATGCCCCCGTCATCGGCCTCCGCCGTGACTTCTAGTTCGTCCGACCCGATCATGAAGTCGACGTGGACCAGGCTGCGGTTGGCCCCTGCCACCAGCAGCCCCTCTTCCGAGAGTTCCCGGCCGCCCTGCAGGCAGGTCGGGTACGCCTGGCCGATCGCGAGGTGGCAGGCCGCGTTCTCGTCGAAGAGCGTGTTGTAGTAGAGGCGTCCGGACTGCGCGATCGGGGAGTCTTGCGAGACGAGCGCCACCTCGCCCAGGCGGCGGCTGCCCTCGTCCGTCTCGATCACCGAGCGCAGCGCCTCGATGCCGCTGTCCGCCGTGTAGTTCACGATCTCTCCGTCGCGCAGCTCGAGGCGGATGTTCTCGACCGTCACGCCCTCGTAGTTGAGGGGCAGCGTCGCCCGCACCGTGCCGTTCACGCCGGTGCGGCTCGGCAGGGTGTAGATCTCCTCGGAAGGCAGGTTGACGAAGCAGCGGACCCCCATCTCGTCCGTCTCCTCCGCGGAGCACCAGATGTGGCCCTGCGGCAGATCGATCACGAGATCGGTGCCGGGCGCCTTGTAGTGCAGCCGCCGGAAGGCGCGGCGGTTGAGGAATTCCGCGCGCCGGCTGAGGTAGTCGATGTGCTCGCGCCAGGCGGCGATGGGGTCCTCGCGGTCGAGGCGGCAGAGGCGGAAGATCTCCTCCCAGAGGTGCGCGAGCGCCGCCTGCGGCTCCTCGTCCCGATAGAGCTCCCTCGCCCACTCCTCCGTAGCCGGCGAGATGACGAGCCAGGCGGACTTCGTGGACATCGATC
>JAKAPV010000324.1 GCA_021806845.1 Bacillota bacterium
CTCTTCGTGCTCTACGCGTCGTGCGAGGTGCCGTGCGCGGCCATAGCCCCCACCTTCGACAGCCATGGCAGGCTGGACGCGCAGGGCGTCTCCGCGACCCTCGACACAGGGGCCTGCCTCGACGGCGCGCCGAACCCGGTGCGCTACAAGTACCACATGCAGAAGCGCCGTCCGGAGGCCTACCAGCGGCTCTGGCAGCGGCGGCCCGACGCTCCCCTGCCGCACGCGGATGGCTAGGGCGCTATCTGCACACCAGGTCTGATGCATTCATGTGCGCTGGGTACATCGTCGGGTCTGTCAGCGAGGAGTAGACTTGGGCCAGATCCCATGCGGCGCCGCCATCCCGCCAAGCCAGCGATTTTCGGGCCCATGGCGTGGCGGGGCAGGCAGGGTCGGAACCGAGCGCGGAGGTGCATGCTGTGGCGGTCTCCCTGGTGACGGAAGTTCACGGCCCGAAGTCCCGCGCTCTCGCCGAGCGGCGCGAAAGGGCCGTTCCACGCGGCGTGAGCCAGGCGAGGCCATCTTCACGGCCAGGACCGAAGGGGCACGCGTCGTGGACGTCCACGCCGATTTCGCCGGCGGCATCGGCGTGCTGAACATCGACGAGATCCAGACAGGGCTCTGCCGCACTGATCGGATGTTCGCTGTCGAGGCGGCCGTGATCGAGCCGGATCTCCTGCTGACCGCGAAGTCCTTCGCGGACGGCCTGCCGCTCTCCGCCGTCACCGGTCGCGCCGCAGGTGGGCGGCCTCGGCGGAACCTTCGGGTCGCCTGCGCCGCCGCCCTGGCGGTGATCGCGGCGATCGAGCGCGATGACGTCCTTACCCGCGCGCGGCGGATTGGCGAGCAGGTGCTGAAGAGCTTCCAGGCGTGGCAAGGGCGCTATCCCCTGATCGGGGACGTCCGCGGCGTGGGAGCCATGGTCGCTCTCGAGTTCGTCGAGGACCGCCTGAACCGCGCCCCGGCGAGCGAGGCGACGGCCCGCAGCCACCGGATCGCGTACGAGAACGGCCTCGTGCCGATGAAGGCCGGGACCACAACAGCCTGATCCTGGCGCCGCTGGCTATTTCGGACGGAGAGCTCGACGAATGACCGAGGATATTGGCCGCAAGCCCCTGGCTTCAGCCATGGGGATAAGGCCGGATCAATCCGGTCTTTCCAGTAGATAGGTGTAAGCAGTATAGTGGAGCTATGGAGCGGCAGTTCAAGTCCAACCACAACGTCGTTTACTCTTGCAAGTACCATGTGGTCTGGTGCCCCAAGTATCGCCGCCGGGTTCTTATCAATGGGGTAGATGTGCGTTTGAAGGAGGTGTTGGCGCTGTCCGCTGGAGATCTGCGAGCTGAGATCATCGAAATGGAGGTGATGCCGGACCATGTGCAGCTGCTGGTCGAGGTCGACCCGCAGTTCGGCATTCACCGCCTGGTCAAGCTGCTGAAAGGCCGATCGTCCCGGCTGCTGCGTCAAGAGTTTCCGTGGCTCAAGAAGCGTCTTCCGACTCTTTGGACCAACAGCTACTTCGTGGCCACTGTCGGAGGTGCTCCGCTTGCCGTGGTCAAGCAGTACATCGAGAACCAGAAGCGGGTCTGAGCGGCACGTCGTCCGCCGTCTGAAGATCGGACGAACCGATCAGATGGATGCACTCGCACGGGCGGCGGGTGAACTCTACTCTCGGACCGTGATCGCGTTCTGGCGCATTGTGCGCAGGAAGGGCGTCTGGCTCAAAGCCTCCAGTTCGATGCGCTGGCACCAGTCGGACGCCCTGCACGCCCACAGCGCCGACGCGGTGGTCCAGGCGTTCTACGCATCCTTGCAATCCTGGAGGACACGCCACAAGACAGATCCTGACGCGCGCCCGCCACATCGACGCAGGCGCTACTTCAAGGTGCAGTGGAAGTCGAGCGCCATCCGCCTGCGTGGCGGCGAACTCGTCCTTTCGAACGGCAAAAGCAACGAGCCTCTCCGCGTGCCTTGGCAATGGGAGTTGCCGCGCCTCGTCGAGATGGGCTGGGACGGCCATCAGTACGAGCTACGGGCCACATACGTTAGAGCCGCACAGGCAGTCGCGCAGGGATCCGAAGTCGCGGGCGTGGACCTTGGCGAGGTGCATCCGGCGGTCGCCCACGACGGCAGGCGCTGCATCGTCGCCAACGGCAGGCTCCTGCGGTCGAAGCGGCGCTATCAAAACAAGCTCAAGGCCGAACTCGCCCGTCTGATCGACACAAAGCGGCGTCACTCCCGCCGCTGGTGGCGTCTCGTGCGCTCGAAGAAGCGCCAGCTTCGCAAGTTGGACAACCAGATCCGGGACATCCTGCACAAAGAGACCACCGCATTGATCTCCACCCTCCACGCGAGCGGGGTGCACAAGGTGGTCATCGGCGACGTGCGGGACATCCGCCAGGGGCTGGACTACGGCCACATGTCGAACCAGAAGATCCACCAGATGCTGCATGGCCAAACGCGGCACATGCTCACCTACAAAGCGGAACGTCTGGGTATGGAGATTGCCCTGCAGGACGAGGCGTACACGTCGCAGACCTGCCCGGCCTGCGGCCGGCGGCACAAGCCGAGGGGACGGGAGTACCGCTGCGCCTGCGGCTTCCACTACCACCGAGACGGTGTCGGTGCCTACAACATCCGCGCCAAGTATCTGGGTTCAGACCCAGTAGTCGGGGCTATGGCGTCCCCCATCGGTGTGCGGTATTCGCCGCACATGCGGTGTAGCTCGGCCCGCGAGGACCGAGAAAGAATCCCCCGGCTTTAGCCGTGGGGAGAACGTCAAACGGTTCCGTGGTGGGATGTGCGCCGTACGCCCCAAAAACCGTCTGCCGCACTTTCGGCGCTGCACTCCCCACCGCAAGCCCCATGTCGGAGATCCTCCCGACGCCGACGTGGACGCAACGCAGCCCACATTCCGTCGCGCACCGAGCCCCCCACGGCGTAGAGGGAGAAGCCGGCCTCGTCGAAGGCGACCGCCAACGGTCGGGCGAGGTCGGCGAGCTCCGAGAGTCGGGTGTCGGCGTCAGCGAGTGAGATCACGG
>JAKAPV010000325.1 GCA_021806845.1 Bacillota bacterium
TCAGGGAGAATCTCGGCTACATCGAGCGGGAAGTTGTCCAGCCGGATGGTCGTCGCGCTCACCTCGAGGCGGAGGATCGCGAACGGATCGATGCCGAATCCTTCGCCCGCCGGATCGAGAATGACCGCCATCACTTCAAGATCATCGTATCGCCCGAGGATGCCACGCAGATCGGGGACCTCAAGGCCTATACGCGTGAGCTGATGGCGCAGGTGGAACGGGATCTCGGGACGCGGCTCGAGTGGGTGGCGACAGATCACTGGGACACCGACAATCCCCACATCCACATCCTGCTGCGCGGCAAGGACGAGGCCGGCGAGGATCTCGTTATCGCCGGCAACTACATCGCCCACGGTATGCGCCATCGCGCCGCAGAGCTCGCCACGCGCTGGCTCGGGCCGCGGACGGAACGGGAGATCCGGGAGAGTTTGACACGGGAGGTCGAACAGGAACGGTGGACGAGTCTGGATCAGGCTCTGCAGCGGAGCGCACAGGACAGTCGCTTGGACTTGGCGGTTCTTTCCGACGCTGTCCGGGACCGAGAGCATCGGGCGCTCCTGATCGGGCGCTTGCAGCGTCTCGGGGAACTTGGCCTCGCCGAGCGCCTCGCGCCGGACCGCTGGCAACTCTCACCCGATTTTGAGCGGCTGCTGCGGGCCATGGGTGAGCGGGGCGACATCATCCGCCGCATGCAGCGCGCGCTCGGGGACAAGCGCCGCGAACTCGGTGCCTTCGGCAATACGGAGGCTCCCGAGTCCATCACCGGCCGCCTGGCCGCGAAGGGCATCATCGAGCCCGTATACGACCGCGAATACCTCATCGTCGACGGTATCGACGGCCGGGCCTACCACATCGCGGCGCACTCTCGAGTCGACCTCCGCGAACTGCCGGTCGGAGCGATCGTCACCGTGACGAACGGGCCAAAGCCGCGTCCAGCCGATCGGACGATCGCGGAGCACGCGCGCGATGGTATCTACCGAACCTCCGAGCACCTCGCGGTAGCGCGAGACGATGTTCGGCCAGGGCACGATCCCGAGGCATTTGTCGAGGCGCATGTGCGGCGACTGGAAGCGTTGCGTCGTGCTTGCATCGTCGAGCGACTGGAGGAGGGCGTCTGGCGCGTGCCCAAGGACCTGGTCGAACGCGGGCGAGCGTATGACGCCCGGCGCTCCGGAGGCATCCAGGTTGAGGTCAAGTCCTACTTTCCGATCGAGCGGCAAGCACGGGCAGTCGGGGCGACCTGGTTGGATCGTCTTCTGGTGGATCAACGCGATGACCTGTCGGCGACGGGATTCGGCGCCGAGGTGCGCGCGGCGCTCGCCGAGCGGGAGGGTTTCCTTGTCCGAGAAGGCTTGGCCCAGCGTCGCAGGCAGCGGATTACTCTCGCACCAAACCTTCTCGCGACGCTGACGGCGCGCGAACTCGCGAGTGCCGCTGAAAAGATTCAGACCGAGACCGGGCTCGTCTATCACCCGGTCGTCGACGGTGAACCCGTCTCGGGTGTCCTCCGGCGATCCGTGGTTCTGGCAGGCGGGCGATCCGCAATGCTGGACGACGGTGTGGGGTTCAGCCTGGTTCCGTGGCGGCCTGTGATCGAAGGACGCGTTGGCCAGGTCTTAACGGCGGTCACGCGAGGCGACCACATCTCATGGACTCTCTCGCGCCAGCGCGGCATGTCGCGTTAGCGTTGTGCATTCTCGTCAGCCCACACGGCGGCAAGGCGCGAACTTCTGTGCCGAAGGACGACCTGCCGGAGAAGCTCGCACAGGATATGGCATAGGCCGCAAACGACACTATTGCGGACCTCCGAGCGCGGCTCGCAAGCAGAGTTGTCCATCGGTAAAGGCACTGGTCTTCCTGCGGAGGTGTCTCCGTGAAGCCGCTTTACGATTCGATGCTCGACACGAATCTGCTGGGGCGTACCTTCGCCGGCCCGACCTTTGCGGCGTGGCGAAAGGTGGCGAAAATCCTCGATGCCGCGCCCCTCAATCAGGACGCGCACGCGCTCCATCGGGAACTCACGGGACGCGATAGCGCGCCGCGTGAGGCCTTCCGCGAGGCGTATCTCATCAAGCCCCAGCCGAGCAGGCGGGACGCAGTCTCGCGCTCGCTCGGCGCCTCCTCGACGACTCGGAGGCGAAGTTGTGAGTTGTTCCGCGCCCGCCCATCGCGCGGTCACCCCCTCAGCCCCGGCGACCGTCAGCAGTTCGAGCGGGTACTCATCGACTGCAGCCCGCGGGGTGGTTCCGCACCGCCGCGGCGGCGCGATGTCTATCGAAGATTTACCGGTGACCTTCGCCGTGATCGCGAGCGCTTGGCGGGAAGCGGATCGCCTCAAGGCCGAACACGACGAGAACTGCTCCCCCGGGTGACGGTCTACGTCGTCGACGCCGACGGGGTGCCGGTCTGCCGGGCGCTGACAACTCGGTGACTGCCGTTGCGCATGCGCAACGCACCGTCTGCTCGGGCTTTTGCCTCGCGGTGCAACGCGCTACACTGCCGGCCAATAACAACGACGAACTCTGCGGGGAACCAATGACTGTCTGCGTAGGAGCCATCTGCGAGGGTGGCAAGGCGGTGGTCGTCTCCGCCGATCGCATGATGACCTACGGGCCGCCGATGAACCTCCAGGCGGAAGGAGCGGTCCGGAAGATTTTTCAACTTACGCCGCAGTGCGTGATGCTGTTCTCGGGGTCCGTACCGGACGGCGAAGAGGTTTTCAGCCGCACCAAGGCCGGCGTGATTGCCACCCTGCACCCAGATGTCAAGACGATCGCCACGACCGCCGGCGGGGTGTACATAGCGCACAAGAAGCGGCGCGCCGAGGAGGCGATCCTGAGGCCGTTCCTTGGCATAGACTTTGCAGGGTTCCAGGCGCTCGCCGCTCAATCGGCGTCGTCTCAGGTGATGGCCCAGGTGCTCGGGTTGCTCAGTCAGCACAACCTCGGACTTGACATAATGATCGCCGGCGTGGACGCCGACGGTGCGCATCTGCACGTCGTTTCACATCCCGGGACCGTCATGTCGATGGATACTGTCGG
>JAKAPV010000051.1 GCA_021806845.1 Bacillota bacterium
CGCACCGCCTCGGTCAGCTGGCCGCCCTCCTCATACCCGACATAGCCCGGAGGCGCCCCGACCAAGCGGGATACGGTGTGGCGCTCCATGTACTCCGACATGTCGATCGTCACCATCGCGTCCTCGTCGCCGAACAGGGATTCTGCGAGCGCTCTAGCGAGCTCGGTCTTGCCGACGCCGGTCGGGCCGAGGAAGATGAACGAGCCGATCGGCCGGCGCGGGTCCTTGAGCCCGGCCCTGGCACGGCGAATCGCCTTGGCCACCGCCGTGACGGCGGCCTCCTGGCCAACCAGCCGACGGTGCAGTTCCTCCTCGAGGTGCAGGAGGCGCTCAGACTCCTCCATCTGCAGCCGCTTGACCGGAACCCCCGTCCAGGAGGCGACGATCTCGGCGATGTCCTCTTCCCCGACGACGAGCTTGCTGGAGACGGTCTTCTTCTCCCACTCTTCCTTCATCTTGTCGAGCTGCTCGCGCAGCTGCTGCTCCTGGTCCCGCAGGCGCGCCGCCTTCTCAAACTCTTGGGCGCCGATCGCGGCTTCCTTCTCCTTGCGCGTCTCTTCCAGCGTCTGCTCCTGCTTCTTCACGTCGGGCGGCGCCACGAAGGAACGCAGGCGGACCCGCGACGCCGCCTCGTCGACCAAGTCGATCGCCTTGTCCGGCAGGTAGCGGTCCGACACGTAGCGGTCCGAAAGGCGCACGGCAGCATTCAGTGCCTCGTCGGTGATCTCCACCCGGTGGTGCGCCTCGTAGCGGTCACGCAGCCCGCGCAGGATCTCGACGGCCTCATCGGAGGACGGCTCCTCGACCATGATCGGCTGGAAGCGGCGCTCCAGGGCTGCGTCCTTCTCCACGTACTTGCGGTACTCGTTGAGCGTCGTTGCGCCGATGCACTGCAACTCGCCGCGTGAGAGCGCCGGCTTGAGGATGTTGGAGGCGTCGATCGCTCCCTCGGCAGCACCCGCGCCGACGATCGTGTGCATCTCGTCGATGAACAGGATGACGTTGCCTGAGTGCCGGATCTCGTCCATGACCTTCTTCAGCCGGTCCTCGAACTCGCCGCGGTACTTCGACCCGGCGACGAGGGCCCCGAGGTCCAGGGTCACGACCCTCCGGTCCTTCAGCGTCTCAGGCACCCTGTTCGCGACGATGCGCTCCGCCAGCCCTTCCGCGATGGCGGTCTTGCCCACGCCCGGCTCGCCGATCAGCACGGGGTTGTTCTTGGTGCGCCGCGAGAGGATCTGGATCACGCGCTCGATCTCCTTCTCGCGCCCGACGACCGGATCCAGCTTGCCTTCCTCCGCAAGCTGGTTGAGGTCCCGGCCGAACTGGTCCAGCACGGGGGTCTGGCTGCGCTGGCGCTGCTTCTGCGGCGCCGCGCTGTTGGACGGCATGCCGAACTGCTGGATCACCTGCGCACGCACGCGGTCGAGATCCGCGCCGAGATTGAGCAGGACCCGCGCGGCCACGCCTTCTCCCTCGCGGATCAGGCCGAGCAGGATGTGCTCGGTGCCGATGTAGTTGTGTCCGAGATGCCGCGCCTCCTCGGCGCTCAGCTCGAGCACCACCTTCTTCGCGCGGGGCGTGAGTCCGATGTCGCCTTCCGCCGGCGTCGTGCCGCGACCGATCACCTTCTCGACCTCAGCCCGCACCTTGTCGAGGCTCACCCCGAGCGACAGCAGCGCCTTGGCGGCGATGCCGTCTCCTTCGCGGATCAGCCCGAGCAGCAGGTGTTCCGTCCCGACGAAGTTGTACTGCAGGCGCTTCGCCTCTTCCTGGGCGAGCAGCAGTGCGCGCTGGGCGCGCTCCGTAAACCGCTGGTACATCGTTATCCAACCTCCTTCTGCAGCCGATCCCGAATGAGGTTCGCCCGCGCGGTACGCTGTTCCGCCGGCTGCAGTTCCTGTCCCACAGTTCTTGAGAGGAAGCCCGGAAGGGCCAATACGAGCAACTCGTTCACGAGCGGCAGAGGCACTTGCAGGAGGCCCATCGCCGTTCCGAGCCTGAGGTCCGAGAGAAGGTGCATTGCTTCCTCGGCTCCGAGCAGCCTCGCGTGCCGAAGAATCCCATAGGCGCGATGGACGCGGTCCTGCACCTCTGGCAGAGCGTTCTCGGCGAGCAGCCTGCGCGCCTGCCGTTCCTGCTCGATCACTTCGAGCGCCGCCCGTTCGATGCCTCCCGCCACCTCCTCTTCCGTCTGGCCCAGGGTGATCTGGTTCGAGATCTGAAAGAGGTTCCCAATGGCCTCCGTTCCCTCTCCATAGAGTCCCCGCACCGCGAGTCCCAGCTTCGGCAACACGTGCAGCAGCTGCTGGATGCGCTGTGTGCGGGCTAGACCGCCGAGGTGTAGCATCACCGAAAGGCGCAGCCCTGTTCCGACGTTGGTCGGGCAGGCCGTCAGGTATCCCCGGTCCGGCGCGAACGCGAAGTCCAGGTTCTGTTCCAGCCGGTCGTCGACCCCGAGCGCCATGTTGAGCGCCTCGCTCACCGCCAGGCCCGGCAGGATCGCCTGCACGCGCAGGTGGTCTTCTTCGTTCACCATTACGCTGAGTGCCTCGTCGTCGCGCAGCGCGAGTGCCGCGCGGTCTGGCATCTGGGCCTGCTGCGGGCTGATCAGGTGCTTTTCGAGCAGCACTTGCCGGTCGATCGGGCTGAGCCCCTGCAGCCGGTAGAACTGCCAGCCGCGCCCCAGGCCAGAGACCGCGCCCTGTACACGCTGCAGGACCTGTTCGCCCGGTTCGGCCTGTAGGTGCTCCGGGAAGGGATAGCCGTCGAGATTGCGCGCGAGCCGCGCGCGGCTCGACACGACGACGTCGGACATCTCTCCCCCGCCCGAAGTCCACGAACTGCGCGGGGAGGACAGGTGACTCTCGAGATTCATTGCGATCCCCCCGCTTCGGCTGCCTTCAGTGCATCCCTCAGCTCCGCCGCCTTCTCGTACTCCTCGCTCTGCACCGCCTGCTGCAGCCGCTCGCGCAACTGCTGAATGCGGCGTGACCGCTCGAACGCCTCGCCCCTGCGCCGCGGAAGCTTGCCTCGGTGTTCCGTCGTGCCGTGTAGCCTGCGCAGCATCGGCTCGAGCTCCGCGCGGAACTGGTTGTAGCAGGCGGGGCAGCCCAGCCGGCCGGTTTCACGGAATTCGCTGAAGCGGAAGCCGCAGCTCGCGCAGTGCACATCCGTCTTGGGCGCGGTCGCCTGGTCCTCCCCGACGAAGTTCGCAAGGAGGTTCTGCAGGAGCGACGCAGGATCGGGAAAGAGCTGAAACTCGCCTTTCTGCTGAGCGCAGGCGCCGCACAGATGCAGTTGCTCGACGTGTCCGTTCACCACCTTGGTCAGGTGGACGGTAGCGGGTCGCAGGCCGCACTCCTGGCAGGTCACGCCCTCACCTCCCCTGCGAGGCGCTGAGCAGGGCCACGGCCAGCAGGCGCGCCCGCAAGAGGTCTCGCTGCGGCAGGGGCAGGTCCAGCACATCCCGGTGCAGCATGTCCGTGAGCATCCGCGCCTCACGCTCCGTGAGCCAGCCGCTTGCGCCGCAACGCGCGACGATCGCCGCGGCCTCCGCCTGCGCGACACCGGTCCCGGACTGGCGCAACGCTGCTGCCAAGCGAGGCAATTCCGGCTGGCCAGAGCGGACGATCCGGATGTACCCGCCGCCGCCGCGCCGGCTGACTGTCACGAAGCCGCGTTCCGGCGTGAATCGGGTAGCCAGCACGTAGTTGATCTGTGACGGAGCGCAATCGTATTGACGCGCCAGTACGACGCGCTGCAGGTCGGCTTGCCCGCATTCCTGCAGCAGCGCCAGGATGTGGCGCTCGATTGCATCCGCCAGCGTAAGCGACATGACGGACTTCCTCCCTTGGGCTTTTGACCTTCCCTGACCTATTATAGGCACGCGGGAACTGTTGTAAAGCCGGGGCTCAGTCGCGCTGCAGGACGACGAGGTGCAGGTAGTCCGTCTCCGGCACTTCCACGCGCACCGGGTGATCCGGCGCCGGTCCTCTGACCGCGATGCGCGTCAGCGGCACACCCGCATCCGAAGCCGCATCGTCGACGACCGCGAGAAAGTCTCCGAGCGACACCGCGTGCGAGCAGCTCGCGGTGAGAAGATAGCCGCCGGGCGCGAGCAGGCGCATGGCCCGCAGGTTGATCTCCTTGTAGGCCCGCAGCGCTGCTTCCAGGTGGTCCTTGCCGCGCGCGAAGGGCGGCGGGTCGAGCACCACCAGATCATGGGCCGCGCGCTCGCGCACCAGCTGGCGCAGGAGATCGAAGGCGTTCTCCGCACGGACCGCAACGTCGACCCCGTTCGCCGCTGCATTGCGTGTAATCGCGGCAACCGCCGTTTCGGAGCTTTCCACTGCGGTGACAGACGAGGCGCCGCCCAGCGCCGCGGCGATCGCGAAGCCTCCCGTGTAGGAGAAGACGTCGAGCACGCGCCGCCCCGCGGCGAGACTGCGGCAGAGCGCCCGATTCTCGCGCTGGTCGAAATAGTGGCCGGTCTTCTGCCCGCCGAAAAGATCCACCTCGTAGCGGATGTCCTCCTCGTGGATCACGACGGGGCCCGCCGGCGGCGTACCGCGCAGCATCTCGAGGCGCAGGTCCATCCCTTCCTTGCGGCGGACCGGAGCGATCCCCCGCAGGATCGTGCCGTTTGGCGCAAGCTTCTCGATCGCCGGAAGGAGCCAGGGCATGAGAATCTGCTCCGCACCCAGGGCATCCGGCGAGACGACGCCGTAGCCGCCGATGCGCTCCACTACAAGCCCGGGGAGTCCGTCCGCCTCCGCGTGCACGAGGCGCAGGTCCGCGACGTCACCCAGCCGTTCCGCTCGCCGCGACAAGGCGCGCAGAAGCTGTGCCTCGGCCCATTCCTGCGACGGCAGCTCGCCGCCGCGCGTCAGGATGCGCACGAGGATGCCCGACGCGGGGTTCGCGTAGCCCGCGCCGACGACGTGTCCCCTCTGGTCCTCTACCCGCACGATCTCTGACGGTGCGAGGTCCGCTGGAACCTCCTTGAACTCGCCGCGAAACACCCACGGGTGGCCCCGCAGGACCCGGTGCTCGCCGGGCCGGAGTCTCAGGGTGCGAATGGTGCATCCCCCTCTTCCATGGCCTGCGCCAATTTCCGCATCGATCCCCACCAGATCGGCTCGCCGATGGGATCGGACGTGCGGCGGTAACTGCCGTCGATCCAGGCGAACGCGATGCCAGCCTGCGCCGCCGCACCGTCGTCCCGGCGGTCATTGCCGATCATCATCGCCTCGTGCGGGCTGCACTCGGCAGTGGCGAGCACCTCTCGGTAGTATCGCACGTCCGGCTTCGCGTAATGGCAGTTCTCGAAGCAGGTGATGTGCTCGAAGTCCTCCGCCGCGAGCCCCGCCCAGCGCAGCCGCTCGACGATCGCCCGCAGAGGGAAGACGGGACTCGTCGCGAGCGTCAGGCGGTAGCCGCGCGCGCGGGCGGCCGCCACGAACCGGCGAGCCCCCGGGATTGGCCGCGTGTGCTCGCGCAGCCTCGGGAACACGTCCTGGTAAAACGCCGTGAAGGCATCGTCGTAGCGCTGCGAGAGATCTTCCGACAGACCCTCGCGGAAGGCCGCATAGAAGGCCTCTTCATTCGTCTTCGGCTCTGTGCGCGTCGCGATCATGGCTTGCACCGCGCCCATGAAGCGCTGATAGAAGTCGGGGAGGCGCACTGCCTCCCCGATATAGGTGCCGAGGCGCTCGAAGTAGATGGGCAGGAAGCGGTCGATGTCCATGCCGAGGAGCGTCCCGTCGAGGTCCACGAACAGGTGATGCCGATCTCTCAATGCTGCGCTCCTGTCTTCGCCGTCTGGATGATCTGCTGCGCGATCTGCGGCGGCACCTCGTCATAGTGGGCGAAGTGCTGCATGAAGCGAGCGCGCCCGCCAGCCAAGGACCGGAGCTCGATGGCGTAGCGCTGCAGTTCCGCCTGCGGCACGAACGCTCGCACGAGGCCGCGCCCCGCCTCTGTCTCCATGCCGAGCACGCGCCCGCGCTTGCGGTTCACGACACCGATAATGTCGCCCATGGCCGCTTCGGGGCAATCGATCTCGATCTCGTCAATCGGCTCGAGCAGGACGGGCTTCGCGCGCTGCGCGCCTTCACGAAACGCGAGCGCCCCCGCGATCTTGAAGGCCATTTCGGAAGAGTCGACCGAGTGGTAGCTCCCATCGACGAGGGCGCAGCGCACGCCCACCACCTGGTATCCGGCGAGCACGCCTTGCGCCATGGCCTCCTGCACGCCTTTCTCCACCGCCGGCCGGTACTGCTGCGGCACGACGCCCCCGAAGATCTTGTCCTCGAAGACGAAGTCCTCGCCGCCGGAGGGTGAGAGCTCCAGCCAGACATGCCCGAACTGCCCGTGGCCACCGCTCTGCTTCTTGTGCTTGCCCTCGATCTTGACGCTGCCCCGCAGCGTCTCGCGATACGGCACTTCCGGCATCTCCATGCTGACCGCGACGGAGAACTTGCGGCGCAGGCGCTCCTGCAGGACTTCGAGATGCATCTCGCCGAGGCCCGCGACGACGGTCTCGTGGCCGCTCGGGTGCTCGAGACGCAGGGTCGGATCCTCTTCGAGCAGGCGCCGCAGCGCACCTGCAAGGTGGTCGTCATCCGCTGTGCTGCTCGCCTTGAGCGCCATCCTGAAGGCGGGCGCCTCGAACGCGATCGGCGGCAAGGGGCTGACGCCCTGCCGCAGCGCGAAGGTGTCGCCCGTCTGCGTCTCCGAGAGCTTGGCCACGGCGCCGATTTCCCCGGCAACGAGTTCGCTGACGGCGTCCTGATGCCGTCCGCGCAACCGGTAGATCTGCCCGAGCCTCTCTTCCTTGCCGCGGCTGACGTTATAGAGATGCGCGTCCTGACGCAACCGGCCGGACACCACCCGGAAGAAGCTCAGCCGGCCGACGTGCGGGTCGGCAGTCGTCTTGAAGACGAACGCGACCGGCTCATCGCTCGCTCCGTCGAGCGCTTTGGGAGGCGGCCCGAAGGACGCGACTGCGTCGAGCAGCGGTTTTGTGCCGGCGAGCGTCTGGGCGGATCCGTAGAGTACCGGCACGACGCTGCCGGCGGCGACAGCCGCGCGAATCGCACGTGCGAGGAGGTCGTCGGGCAGCTCGCCCTCCTCAAGGTATTGGGTGAGTGCCTCGTCATCCGCATCGGCGACGCATTCGCAGAGCGCATCCCGCAGCTCCGCCGCCTCCACTGGGATATCAGGAAGCGGCTTGTCATCCGCCGAAAACGCTTCCCCGCTCCAAATCGCGTAGGCGCCGCGCAGTCCCGCCTCCTGGCCGACGGGCCAGCTGAGGGCCGCAAGCTGCGACCCGAACGTGGCTTTCAGAGCGGAAAGGGCCTTCGCGGCGTCGGCGTTCTCCCGCTCCATCTTGTTGACGAACACCATGAAAGGAATGTTGGCCGCCCGCAGCCGCTCGATCGCGAGCTCCGCTCCGACCTCGACCGGCGAGGCCGCGTCGACGACCAAAATAGCGAGGTCCGTGACGCGGTGCGCCGCCAGTGCCTCGCCAACGAAATCAAGATATCCCGGGGTATCGATGAGGTAGATCCGCCGCCCTTGGTACACCGCCGAACCCACAGCCATGCTGAGGCTGATGTGCCTGCGCTGTTCCTCCGGCTCCTGGTCGAGGTTGGACGTGCCGTCGTCCACCCGTCCGCGGCGCTCCAGAGCTCCGGCCTTGAACAGGAGGGCCTCCGCGAGTGTCGTCTTTCCGCAACCGCCGTGGCCGAAGAGGCCAATACTACGGACGCTGTCGGGTACAACATCTCCCATACCGCGCGGCGCTCTGCGCGCCTCCGCCTCCTTCTGCCGCCCACTCCCCTTGGGCGCACGGAGCGCTTCGCGGACGGCGCGAGGTTCTCCTTCCAGGTCAACCAGGCCGGCGGGTGCGGCGATCTTCCTGCTTGTGGGGGGCGAGCGAGAGCCCTGGCAGCCAGCTCGCGGCGAGGTAGAGGCTGGCGGCGGCCGCCACCGCGGCAAAGGCCTGCGGAAAGGGGCCGAGGCCGATGGTCGAGATCGCGAGCACGCTCGGCATCCAGCCGCCGCGCGCGCGCAGCAGCTGGTGTCCGAATGCCGGGCGCAGGTGGTGCAGCAAGGTCAGGTTGGCCGCGACGGCGAATGCGACGGCCAGCACGTGCTGCATGGAGAGCGTACCGGCTGGGACGATGATTGCGATGGCCAGCGCGAGCAGAAGCGCGGCGGCCAGCCCAAAGCCGATCCTCGCCCCGACCTGGGGATAGCGCCGGCGCGAGCCGACGACGTACGGACGCGCCCGCAGCACTCCCCGCAATGCGGGCACGAGATCCGCCAGCAGCATCACTCCGCCGAGCCCCGTGAGTCCAAGCAGCCACGGCTTGAGGAAGATGACCGACAGGATCAGTCCGGCATGCCAGAGGACGGCGCCCCAGCGTGAGAGATGCTTCGAGCCGCCCGGATGGGCGAGCAGGCGCGGCCAAACGTAGAGCGCTCCGCCCAGGGTGAGGGACGAAAGCCACCCGAGAAGCATCAAAAGCTCGCTGCGGGCGCCGAGCACGTGGCCGCTGACGACTCCAGCCACCGCCACGAGGAACAGATACGCCGGGCCCGCCGCGACCATCGCGCGCGCCACCGCGTCGCGGGCGGGATCGCTGCGGCGGGGCAGCTTCCCCGGTGTGAGGACATCCCCGAATGCTTCCGGCTGCTTGCCGAGGACGGTGGGTCGCCACCACACGAGATAGGCGTAGTCCGCGGCCCCTACGAGGAACCCGAGCCAGCCCAGGCGGTGCAGCAGCGACAAACTGCCGATTTCCGGAATCGTCAGCAGTGCGAGACCCCCGACCGTCGACCAGAGGTAGACCTGGACGTAACGGGACGGCGCGGTTGCGGGACCGGTCCTGATGATCTCCAGCCCTATGCCGGCCGCCAGAAATCCGGCGGCGCCGTACCCGAGCCACAGTCGAAGGTCCATGAGCGCGAGGGAGGACTCGGTCAGCGCGAGCCAGAGGGACGCGAGCGCGCTCGCCACGAGACTGACGCCGGCGGCGGCTGCGTATCGGTTCATCTGCTCGCCCCCTCTTCCGCCTACACCTTCCACTCGACCGTCTCGTCTCCGTTGCCGAGGCGCATGTTCACATCGCGCGCCAGGACGAAGAGGAGGTCGGAAAGGCGGTTCAAAAATCGCACCACTTCGGGGTTGACCGGCTCGCTCAGCGCGACGATGCGACGCTCCGCACGCCTTGCCACTGTCCGTGCGACGTGCAGCTGTGCGGCAGCCCGGATCCCTGTCGGCAGGATGAACTGCCGCAATGCTGGCAAACCAGCCTGCACGCGATCGATCTCCGCCTCCAGCCTCTGCGTATCCTCCGCCTTCACAGCCTCCGGCATCTGTCCGTCCTGCGGCATGGTGGAGATGTCGTAGCCGGCGTGGAAGAGTCGGTGCTGCACGTACTCGAGCACCGGCAGTACGGGATCGCCTGTGGGGAGTTCCGCGCGCGCCGCTCCGATGACCGCATTCAGCTCATCGATCGTGCCGTAGGCCTCGACGCGCGTGTCGCTCTTCGGGAGCCTCTGCGGGACGCCCTTCGGCGTGTAAAGGCTGGTTTCACCTTCGTCGCCCAGCCGGGTGTAGATGCGCAATGGCCACCCTTCCCTCCAGTGCTGAAGACATTCTCGCCATCCGTTCGCGAACCTGCTCGGCTGGAAGGCAATGCGTGGCAGTGGAGCCGCAATGGTACAATGGTCGAGATTTTGAACTGGCGGTTGGAGGACGAGGACATGTCTTCGACGGCAGTCGGGATCATCGCGAACCCGGCCGCGGGCAAGGACGTCCGGCGGCTGGTCAGCGAAGCCACCGTCGTCACGGCGCCGGAAAAGGTCGCACTCCTGCGGCGCGCGCTCGTCGGCATCGGTGCCGCGGGCGTGGATACTGTACTCTACCTGCGCGACGCGATGCACCTCGTCGACCGCGCGCTGCAAGGTTTTTCGCCGGCCCGCAGGCCAGACTTCGCCGCCATGCCGTTGGACCTGCCGCTCCGGGGCTCGCCAGAGGACACGCGCCGGGCAGCTCGCGCCCTCAGGGAGGCGGGCGTCGCAGCCCTCTTTGTGCTGGGCGGCGACGGCACATCCCGCCTGGTCGCACAGGAGATCGGGGATCTTCCGCTGCTTGCCCTCTCCACCGGCACCAACAACGCGTTCCCGCACTGGGCCGAGGCAACCGCGGCGGGACTCGCGGTCGGGGTGGCGGCGCGCGGTCTCGTGCCGCAGGCCCTCACGCGGCGTAAGCGCATCTCCTTCGAGCGCCAAGGACTGCCGCCCGATTGGGGCCTCGTCGATGCCGTCGTGCTGCGCGAATCCTATCGCGGCACCACCGCAGTCTGGACACCGGACGACGTCGCCGAGATCGTCGTGACGCAAGCGGTGCCGGGAAGCGTCGGGTGGTCGGCGGTCATCGCGGCCCAAGCTCCGCTCTCCGTCTCGCAGGCTGCGGGTGCCCGAGCGCTCTGTCATCCCGATGCAGAACAGCGCACCATCGCCGCGATCGCGCCTGGTCTGGTTCTGGAGATTGGCGTCACGCGCCTGGAGCGGCTTGCGCTCGGGGAGCCGGTGCAGGTAGGGCCCGGCCCGCTGACGGTCGCGCTCGATGGGGAGCCAGCTGCGCGGCTGGCGTCCGGGGAGCGCGCCGTGCTGCGGGTGCTCGGCGACGGACCGACGGTCATCGAGATCGGCCCCGCCCTTGCGGCGGCCGCCGCCAAAGGCGCCTTCTTGCTGCCTGCGCGGGACTAGTTCCAGACGGGCACAACCTGCGCCGGCGGCTGCCACTTCGGATCGTTGTGCGTGAGGTGTGCGACGTAGAGCACCATGTTCACGATGGTACCCGGACTCGTCTTGGGCGTGCCGGCATTTTCGCGGGGCAGGACCAGCGGCTGCGCGTATGCCGTCGCCCCCCACCCGATCGTGGACACGGCGTACTGGTAGCCTGCCTGCATCAGCATCTGTTCGACGGCCGGGTCGTAGGCGCCGAAGGGGTAGGCGAACCAGGTGACCGGCTGCCCCGTTTCGAGCTGCAGGATTTTGCGGGCCCTGACGAGGTCACCCTCCACCCTGGCGGTATACTGCGCGTTGGTCTCGGTCTGACCTGTGGCCAGATCGTAGATATGCGTGGTGAGCGCTGCCCCGGTCGTGTGGGGGCCGCTTGCCACGGATCCGTGGCTGCTAAAGGTATGCGAGCCGACCGTCAGCAGGCGGGAACGGACCATCGCCTTGACCTGCGCCCATGAGAGGTCTCCGGTGACGTTGTTGACGCGACCCGCGATGAGGAAGGTCGCGAAAGGGATGTGATCCTGCTCGAGGATCGGGAAGGCGTAGGTGTAGACGCTCTGCAGACCGTCGTCGAACGTGACCGCGACGGCGTTTGGCGGCAGGGAGCCGCCCTGCAGGAAGGCTGCGATCTGCGACAGGGTGACGAACGTGAAGCCCGCCGACCGCAGTGACTGCATCTCACCCCCGAAGGCGGCGGGCGTGATGATGTCGCCGTGGGCCCGCGGGCCAAGGCCGTGATACATCAGGATGATCACCTGATGCTGGTAGTAGATGTGTCGCGGCAGCGATAAGGCGGCAACCTCGTGACGACCTGCCTTTGGCGTTGCCTGGACCACATGCCGCCGCTTGCCGTGCGCCTGTGCAGCGGCGGCGCGACTGCCCGGGGGCGCGGCGCAGCCGCCGAGCCCAAGCGCAAGTGCCAGGGCTCCGCAGAGGGCGCCGACGGCATTGGGCTTCATGCTAGTCCTCCAGTCGCTGAGAGAGTTACCAACTCATCATAGCAGACCGACCGGAAGACGGATGTCTAGTGCTGGGCGGGCCGATCCTGGGAGATGCGCAGCTTCTTGCGGCCGCCATCGCTGCGCGGCACCCGCACCTCCAGGAGCCCATTCCTGTACGAAGCTTGCGCGGCGTCCGTGTCCACCGTCGCAGGGAGAGGGATTGTCCGGGTGAACCGTCCGTAGCGCCGCTCCGAATGGTAGATGCCCTGGCCTTCGCCGCCAGACGCCTGGCGGGTCTCGCCGCGCACGATGACCTGCTGCGGCGTCACCTCCACGTCGATGTCGTCCGGGTCGACGCCAGGCACCTCGATGCGGACGCAGACGACGTCGCCCTCATCGGCCACCTCGACGCTCGGAACGTCGCGCATCATCTGCGCCCACAGGCGCTGCGGCCACTCCATCAGGCGGCTGACGTCATCCCTGTCGGGCCATGGCATCATGGACCTCGATTCCATGCGAACTACCTCCTCGGAGCAAGGGTGCCGTGCAAAGAGCAGCATCATGCGGCCGCGGCCGTTTTCAAGTGGCCGCCGTCTCGGCAGCTTGCGGGACGAAGGGACTATACTCGTCGCGGGGGGTGTTCACGGTAGAAGACCGCGACCGCGTGACCGTCTACTACGACGGCGAGTGCCCCATCTGCACCGCGGCCGCCGACGGCTGGCGTCCCGGCGCCAAAGTATACGGGCTGGAACTCGTCGCACTGCAGGATGCACCTCCCTTGGAGGGAGGGCCGAGCGAAGAGCAGCTGCGCGCCGCCATCCACGTCTATGGCGAGGGCGGCTGGCTGCGCGGCGCGAAGGCCCTGCAGGCCGTCTACCGCCGCCTCGGCAATCGCCCGATGGCGGCGCTGCTCACCATCGGCATCGCGCTCGGCCTGGCGGACCCGGTCTACCGCCTGGTCGCGCGGCACCGGATGCATATCCCATTGCCAAGGCGGCGCGGCCGCGCATAGCGCGCGGCGTTTGTCAGTTTGTGCCGCAGTGCGTCGCGCTGCAGGACTCGCCGCCTCGGCAACAGAAAAGACGCCTTCACAATCGCGTCCAACGCGAGCGGGAGGTGCGAGGAGTGCCGCTGCCAAGTTATGCGCACGGAGCCTCTGAGCAGCCGTTGATCGGACAAACCATCGGGGATTTCTTCGATGCGGCGGTTGCCGGGTATGGCGACCGTTCTGCCCTCGTCGACCGACAGAAGGGCGTGCGGCTCAGTTACCGCGCACTGGGCGCGCAGGCCGATGCGCTCGCGCGGGCGCTCTTGCACCTCGGCGTCGCGGCGGGCGAGCGGGTCGGCATCTGGTCACCCAACCGCTGGGAGTGGGTCGTCTGCCAGTTCGGCACACCGAAGATCGGCGCGATCCTCGTGAACGTCAATCCTTCCTACCGCCTGCGGGAACTCGGCTACGCCCTGCGTCAGAGCGGCATCCGCACGCTGATCATGGCACCGGGATTCGGCCGGAGCGACTACCTCGGGATGGTGCGAGAACTCCTGCCGTCCCTCGCGATGGGACGCGTGGAGTCTGAGGAGTTTCCGGACCTCCGGGAGATCGTCGTGCTCGGCGACGCGGCGCCGCAGGGCACGCTGCGCTGGGACGAGCTGCTCGACCTGTCGGGTCGGACGTCGTCCAGGGAGCTTGCGGAGCGCCAGCTGCAGATCCAGTTCGACGACCCCGTCAACATCCAGTACACCTCGGGCACCACAGGACTGCCCAAGGGCGCCACGCTAAGCCACCACAACCTACTCAACAACGGCTATTTCATCGGCGAACTGATGCACTTCACGGAACAGGACCGCCTGTGCATTCCCGTGCCCTTCTACCACACCTTCGGCATGGTGCTCGCGAACCTCGCCTGCGTGACGCACGGAGCGACGATGGTCATCCCGAGCGAGGGATTCGACGCGGGCGAGGTGCTCGCCACGGTGCAGGCCGAACGCTGCACCGCCCTGCATGGCGTTCCGACCATGTTCATCGCGGAACTGCAGCACCCGGCATTCGGCGATTTCGATCTGTCATCGCTGCGCACCGGTCTCATGGCGGGTTCTCCCTGCCCCGTCGAGGTGATGCGCCAAGTGCAATCGAAGATGCACATGTCCGAGGTGGAGATCGCCTACGGCATGACCGAGACGTCGCCCGTGTCGACCCAGACGCGCAGCGACGACCCATTGGATCTGCGCGTTTCGACGGTGGGCAGGGTCCATCCCCATGTCGAGATCAAGATCGTCGACCCGGTCACGGGCGCCGTGGTGCCGCGCGGCGAACCGGGCGAGCTCGTGACGCGCAGCTACGCCGTGATGCTGGGCTACTGGAACAACCCCGAGGCGACGGCGCAGGCGATCGACAAGGCGCGGTGGATGCATACC
>JAKAPV010000052.1 GCA_021806845.1 Bacillota bacterium
TACGCGCGGCTGCATCGTCGACACCGTGCAGGCCGGGCAGGCCGACGAGGCGATGACCGAGCTGATGGGCATCCTGCGCAAGTTCCTTCCCTAGCAGGAAGATAGCGGCGCCCGCCGGATGCGGCGGGCGCCGCCTAGATACGCTAGGATAGTACCCGGAGCGTTTCATTTTTCGAAGGGGGACGAAGCGAATGCGGCGCAAGCCCCGCCTCTGGATCGCGGCGGCGATCGTCGTCGCGGCGCTGGGCTTCTTGCTCGTAAACGGTCTGCACCAATTCACAGAGTACTACCTGACGATTCCGCAGCTGCAGGCGAAGAGGACCGCGCTCGGCACGTCAGCTGTCCGCGTTGCCGGCGTCGTGCTCGGCAAGAGCGTCGTGTACGATCCGGCGAAAGAGTACCTCTCGTTCACGATGCGCGGCGGCAGTCGCGATCTCAAGGTCGTCTACCACGGGCCGGAGCCGGACACGTTCGGCGCGCCGGACGTACAGGCGATCGCCGACGGTCATCTGCTGAAGAACGGCACGTTCCTCGCGCAGTCGCTGCTGATGAAATGCCCGTCCCACTACCAGCCGGCCACGCCGATCACTGCTCCGCAAGCGAATGGCAAACAGGGCTAACCCCGCGCTCGCCGCCCTGGCGGCGGCGTCTTTGCTGCTTCTCGGGGCTCCGGCGAAGGCTGGTGGCATACCGTCCGGCCCCATCGCCATGGCTGTCGTGGACCAGGTCGGCCACGCCCTGCAGGTGACAGAGACCGTCTCCCAGCCCGGTAGCGGCCGCTATTACCTGTGGCCGGGCGCCTACGACGTGTCAGTGCCGGCCGGCATCGCCTCGCTCGGCAGCGGCTACTTCACGGTGCCCCCGGGCGTGCAGTCCGCCCAGGTGAAGTTTTACGTGCCGTTCCCGAGCAGCGGACTCACGTTCCACTGGCAGTTTCCGACGCCCGTCGGCATGCTCTGGATGCTGATCGGACGAGGCGTGCGCCTGCCCGTGATCCTCAACCAGAAGTTTTTTGCGGCGCCCAGCACGGTCTGGAACGGGTCGGACTACGACGTCTACTCGGCGAAGTCGGTCAGGAAGTCGCTGCTAGTCAACCTGCAGCCGTCACCGCCTGCGCCGTCCTTGCGCCAGCAGGTGCTGCCGTGGCTGTGGGCCATCCCTGTGCTCGCCATCGCCTGGCTCGTGCTACGGCGCATGCGGCGCCGGCGTCGCTATGCTTGAGGGACGGCAGCTGCGCCTCTTCCTCGGCAGCCGCGCCATCCTGCGGGGCGTCGACGTCGCGGTCGGACCGGGGGAGTGCCTGGGTCTCTTTGGCCCGAACGGCGCCGGGAAGTCGACCCTGCTGAGCATCCTCAGCCTGCAGCGGGAGCCCACCTCCGGCGCGCTCCGGATGTTCGGCGCTCCGGCGCACGTCGACGACCTTGCGCTCCGTCGCCGACTCGGCTACCTTGGGCACGAACCCGGAGTTTTCCTCGGACTGACCGGCATGGAGAACCTGGTCTTCTACGGCCGGCTCTACCGCCTGAGCGGTGTCGCCCGGCGCGCGGAAGCGGCCCTCTCCAGGGTCGGGCTCGGTCCCTTCCGGCACGAGATCGTGCGCAACTATTCCGCCGGCATGCGCCAGCGGCTTGCGCTCGCGCGGGCGACCCTGCACCAGCCGGACATCCTTCTGCTGGACGAGCCGCACCAGAGCCTGGATCCCGCCGGGCGCGACCTCCTGGATGCCGAGATCCGCTCTCAGTGCCAGCGCGGGGGCGCGGTGATCTTCGCGAGCCACGAGGTGGCGCGGGGATATCGGCTGGCGACGAGGCTCATGGTGATGCGGCGTGGCAAGGTCGAATGGCAGGCGGAACCGGCGTCGGCTCCAGAGGACGAGTTCCGGCGCGCCCTGGACGGGGCGCTCGGGGGAGGCGTGCGTTGATCCGCGCGGCGGGCTGGATCCTTTGGAAGGACATCACGCTCGAGTTCCGCGGCCGTGAGCTGCTCGTACCGGCTGGCGTGTTCGGCCTTCTGATCGCGATGCTGTACGGCTTCGCCTTCGACCCTGCGAAGAATGGGCTGCATGGCACGTTTCCAGGACTCCTCTGGCTCGGCATCTTCTTTGCGAGTTTCCTTGCGGTCGGGCGCGCGTTCTCGGTGGAGGCGGAAGCGAGCCAACAGCTCCTGCTGGCGCCGATCGACCGCGGGTCGCTGTTTTTGGCCAAACTGGCCCTGAACATCCTGCTGACCCTCGTTCTGGCGGCGGTGATGACGCCAGCGTTCGCGATCCTGCTGCAGACCGGGCTGCCGCCTGAGACCGGCACCTTCCTGCTGATCGAAGCCCTCGGACTCGTCGGCTTCTCGGCCGCAGGAACCGCCATGGGCGCACTCGCCGCGCAGACCAGGCTGAGGGAGCTGCTGCTGCCGGCGCTCCTCTTGCCGTTCACCTCGCCCCTGCTCCTGGGCGTCGTCAGCGCCACGAAGGCACTCTACGGCGGCGAGGTCGCGGCGGCCGGCAACTGGATCATGTTGATCGCGATCTTCGACGTGATCTTCATCGTCGTGCCGGTGCTCCTCTTCGAATTCCTCACGGAGGTGTGACATGCGCTATCTGCGCTGGGTATCCGTTCCGCTCTGGATCGCGGCCCTCTACCTCGCGCTGATCTGGGTGCCGGACGAGCGCTCGCTCGGCGTATCGTACCGGATCTTCTACATCCACCTCGGCATGGCGTGGACGGCGCTGCTCGCGCTCACCGCGAACTTTGTGGTGTCGCTTCTGGTGCTCTTCATGAAGCGGCGCCGCGAGACGCTCGACAACTATGCGCAGGCGACGGCCGAGGTCGGGCTCCTGATGACCACGGCGACGCTGGCGTCGGGCATGCTCTGGGCCAAGGTCGCCTGGGGCGCGTTCTGGACCTGGGACCCGCGGCTGACCACCACGGCGATCCTCTGGTTCCTCTACGCCGGCTATCTCCTCTTGCGCGAAGCGATCGACCAGCCGCAGAGACGCATGGTCTACAGCGCCGTCTACGGCCTGATCGTCTTCATCGACGTGCCGATCGTCTACCTGAGCGTCCGCTGGTGGACGTCGATCCACCCGGTCGTGTTCACCAACACCGGCATCAACATCACCCCGCAGATGCTAATCGCCGTGATCTTCTTCTTCTTCGCGACGCTCTTCCTCGCGCTCGACCTGATCTGGCTGCGGGCGAAGCAGCAGGACCTGCGCGAGCGCCTGGAGCGGATGCGCGAGCAGCGGCTCGGCGAACTCGGATACTGAGAGTGGGACCCGTCACGGGAGGAGGGGATCGGAGTTGTCAGTGGAAAAGCAGTTCCTCGAATATGTCTTCTTCGCGTACTCCGCGGTGTTCTTGCTGATCTTCCTGTTCGTGACGAATGTGTGGCGGCGCACCCGCCATCTGGAGCAGCAGCTGAGCGCCCTGGAGGGCGACGGCGAGAAGGAGTCTTAGCAGGCGATGAACGGCCGGCAAGCGTGGCCGATGCTGGGAATGGTCGTCGTCCTCGGCATCCTCGTGGGGGTGCAGTTCCGGATCGACCGCGGCGTGCCGGCGGTCGGGCCGGAGAACATTGGCGAGATGGCCGTTCTACTTCTGCACTCCGAACAGCAGGATAAGCAGCTTGCCCAGGAAGTCGCCGCTCTCAAGGCGCAGCTCCTGTCGCACGAGCAGGGCGTGAGCCGCTACAAGGCGCTCGTCCAGCAGCTCGACCAGGCGCGCCAGGAAGCGGGCCTCACGAAGGTCTCCGGCAAGGGCGTGGAGGTCGTCATGACCGAGCCGCCTGCGGGACCTGGAGGCAACGGCATCTTCTCCATCCACGATACCGACGTGCTAATGATCATGAACGAACTCCGCGCCGCGGGCGCCTACGCCCTTTCGATCAACGGCCAGCGCGTCGTCGCGACGACCGAGGTGCGGCAGGCGGGTTCGATCTTCTCCATCAACAACAGCCCGGCCGCTCCGCCCTTCACGATCGTCGCGCTCGGAAATCCCACGACGATGACCCAGGCGCTGCTGTTGCGAGGCGGCGTCGTGGACACACTGGAAGCCGTGGGCATCGGGATCAAGATCAGGTCCTCGCAGCAGTTGGATGTCCCGGCGTACCAGGGGGTTGACCTCCCGTAAGTCTGGAGACGTGCCCTCCTGATGGTGGTCCTTATGGGCCGAGATCGCGGTCCGTACGGCCACTATGGCTTTTCATCTCTCCAGCCGGTGGTACAATGGGCGAGGGCGAGACCACCCAGCGGTCTGTACATTGTGGGAAAGGGATGGTCGGGGCATGGCAGAGACCGGATTTAAAGCCGGACTCGAAGATGTGGTCGCCGGCACCTCGGATATCTGCTTCATCGACGGCAAAGAGGGCCGTCTTGTATATGCCGGTTACGACATACATGATTTGGCGAGCCACGGCAGCTTCGAAGAGACGGTCTACCTTCTGTGGCATGACCGCCTGCCGACCCGTCAGGAACTCGACAACCTGGAGGCGACGCTTCGCCGTCAGGCCGAGCTTCCGCCGCCCGTACTGCGCCTGATCGAAGCCATGCCGAAGGGCTCGGAGCCCATGGAGGTACTGCGCACCGCGGTGTCGGCGATGTCGGTGTACGACCCGGACGACCATGACACAAGCTACGAGGCCTCCGTACGGAAGGCGGAGCGGCTGGTCGCCCGCTTCCCGACCCTGGTCGCCGCGATCGGCAGGGTCATGCAGGGCAAGCAGCCGGTCGCGCCCGACTCGAGCCTCAACGTGGCGCACAACTTCCTGCACATGCTGTTCGACAAGGAAGTTGACGAGCGCCTGGCCCAGATCTTCGACATGTGCCTGATCCTTCACGCCGACCACGAGCTGAACGCCTCGACGTTCTCCGCTCGCGTAACGGCCGGCACCCTGAGCGACATCTACTCCGCGATCACGTCTGCGGTCGGAACGCTCAAGGGCCCGCTGCACGGCGGCGCCAACGAGCAGGTGATGCGCATGCTGCTCGAGATCGGCAGGGTCGACCAGGCCGAGAGCTGGATCACCGACGCACTGCAGCAAAAGAAGAAGATCATGGGCTTCGGCCACCGCGTCTACCGCACAGAGGACCCGCGTGCGACGCACCTGCGCCGCTTCAGCGAGGAAGTCGGCAAGAAGATGGGCGATGACCGCTGGTACGAGATGTCCCGGATCGTGGAGCGGGTGGTGCTGGAGCAGAAGGGTCTCTACCCGAATGTCGACTTCTACTCCGCCTCGACCTACTACATGATGGGCCTGCCGATCGAACTGTTCACGCCGATCTTCGCACTGAGCCGCATCTCCGGCTGGACGGCGCACGTGCTGGAACAGTACCGCAACAACCGCCTGATCCGCCCGCGGGCCGAGTACACCGGTCCCGAGCGCCGGCATTACGTGGAGATCTCGCAGCGCTAAGGTGTTCCGTCGCTCCCGGTCGGGGATCTCTCCGACCGGGGGCGTTCTATGAATCGGGGAGGGAAGCGGAAGTGGCAGGATTGCAAGTGCCCGAGGGCGACAAGATCCGCTATGCAGACGGACGCCTGCAGGTGCCGGACCGTCCCATCGTCCCGTATATCGAGGGCGACGGAACGGGCGTCGACATCTGGCCGCCGTCTCAGGAGGTCATGGACGCCGCGGTGCGCATCGCCTACGGCGGCAAGCGCAAGATCGCGTGGATGCAGGTCTACGCCGGCGAGGCCGCCCACCAGAAGTTTGGCAGCTGGATGCCCGACGAGACGCTGGAGGCGTTCCGCGAGTACCGCGTCGGCATCAAGGGTCCGCTGACGACCCCCGTCGGCGGCGGCATCCGCTCTCTGAACGTGATGCTGCGCCAGGAGCTCGACCTCTACGCCTGCGTGCGTCCCGTGCGCTACTTCGCGGGAGTGCCCTGTCCGGTGAAGCACCCGGAAAGGGTCGACATGGTCATCTTCCGCGAGAACACCGAAGACGTGTACTCCGGCATCGAGTGGCCGGCCGGCACCGAGGAGAATAGGCGCCTTGCCGAGCTCCTCAAGGAGCTCGGCAAGCCCGTCCGTGAGGGCGCCGGCATCGGCATCAAGCCGATCTCGCCATTCGGATCGAAGCGCCTCGTCCGCAAGGCGATCCAGTACGCGATCGAGCAGGGCAGAAAGAGCGTCACGATCGTGCACAAGGGCAACATCATGAAGTTCACCGAGGGCGCCTTCCGTGAGTGGGGCTATGAGGTGGCGAAGGATGAGTTCCGCGACCAGATCATCACCTGGGACGAGATGCAGGCCCAGGGCGGCAAGCAGCCGGAAGGCAAGATCCTCATCCAGGACGTCATCGCGGACAACATGTTCCAGCAGATCCTCGTCCGTCCGCAGCTGTACGACGTGATCGCGACCCCCAACCTGAACGGCGACTACATGTCGGACGCCCTCGCGGCGCAGGTGGGCGGCATCGGCATCGCGCCGGGAGCGAACATGTCGGACGGGTACGCGATTTTCGAAGCTACGCACGGCACCGCACCGAAGTACGCTGGGCAGGATAAGGTGAATCCGGGCTCCGTGATCCTCTCCGGCGTGATGATGCTCGAGTACCTCGGCTGGAACGAGGCCGCGCGTCTGATCGTGCAGGGCATGGAGTCGGCCATCAAGGCGGGCAAGGTCACCTACGACCTCACGCCGGATCGCTCCGAGGGGATCAAGGCTTCCGAATTCGGCGCCGAAGTCGTTCGGCGGATGGAGGAATAGGCATGCGCGACAAGGTTACGGTGATCGGGGCGGGGAACGTCGGAGCCACGACGGCCCACTGGCTCATGATTAAGAACATCTGCGATGTCGTGCTGGTCGACGTCGTCGAGGGGATCCCGCAGGGCAAGGCGCTCGACCTCTACGAATCGTCGCCCGTCGCCAGCGCGTCCGTCCGCATCGTCGGCGACAACGATTACGCCGCGACCGCCGGTTCCTCGGTCGTGGTCGTGACCGCGGGAATGCCCCGCAAGCCGGGCATGAGCCGCGACGACCTGCTGAAGGTCAACAACGACGTCGTGAGCCAGGTCGTGAAGAAGGCACACGAGCAGTCCCCCGACGCCATCTTCATCACGGTTACGAACCCGGTCGACGTGATGACCTACGTCACCTGGAAGGCGACAGGCCTCCCCGCGAACAAGGTGTTCGGCATGGCGGGCGTCCTCGACTCGGCGCGCTTCCGCACCTTCATCGCGATGGAGCTCGGCGTGTCGCCGAAGGACGTCGTCGCCTTCGTCATGGGCGGGCACGGCGACGCCATGGTGCCGCTGACGCGCTACAGCTCGGTCGGGGGCATCCCCGTCGAGAAGCTCATTCCGAAGGAGCGCCTGGACGCCATCGTGGCGCGCACACGCACCGGCGGCGGCGAGATCGTGAACCTCCTGAAGTCGGGCAGCGCCTACTTCGCGCCCGGCGCCTCGTCCGCCGAGATGGTGGAGGCGGTGCTCGGCGACCAGAAGCGCGTTCTGCCGGTCGTCGCCCACCTCGACGGCGAGTATGGCCAGAAAGACATCTACGTCGGCGTCCCTGCGGTGATCGGCAGAGGCGGCGTCGAGAAGGTATTCGAGATCGACTTCACACCCGAAGAGTCCGCTGCGTTCGAAAACTCGGTCAAGAGCGTTCGCGAACCCCTCTCCGTCCTGGGGCTGTAGGCCATGCGCCTACGCGAGGAGGCACTCGAGTACCACCGCCTTCACCACGGCAAGATCGAGGTGACGAGCCGGGTCCCCCTCGAGACCCAGCAGGACCTCTCGCTGGCGTACACGCCGGGGGTCGCGGAGCCGTGCAAGGTCATCCAGTCCGACCCCGAAGCGGTCTATGAGTACACGAACCGCGGCAACCTCGTCGCGATCCTGACGGACGGGTCCGCCGTGCTGGGACTCGGCGACATCGGCCCCGCGGCAGGGCTCCCGGTCATGGAGGGCAAGGCGGTCCTCTTCAAGGCGTTCGGCGGCGTCGATGCGTTCCCGCTGCTCATCAACACGCAGGACGTCGACCGGATCGTGGAGACGATGAAGCTGCTCGAACCGGGCTTCGGCGGCGTGAACCTCGAGGATATCGGCGCGCCGCGCTGCTTCGAGATCGAGCGCCGCCTGCGGGCGGAACTCGACATTCCCGTCTTCCACGACGACCAGCACGGGACGGCGATTGTCGTCGGCGCGGCGTTCCTGAACGCGCTGCGCGTGATCGGCAGGCGGATCGAAGACATGCGCATCGTGTTCAACGGCGCCGGGGCTTCCGCGACGCAGGTCGCGCACATGCTGCTCGACCTCGGCGCGAAGAACGTGGTGCTCTGCGACCGACAGGGCTTGATCTACGAGGGGCGCGAGGGCCTCAACGCGGACAAGGCCGCGCTCGCGAAGATCACGAACCCCGAGCGGCTACGCGGAGGGCTCACGGAGGCGCTGCGCGGCGCGGATGCCTTCATCGGCCTCTCGGTTGCAGGCGCTGTGACGATGGACCAGCTGCGCGGGATGAATCCGCAGGGCATCGTCTTCGCGCTCGCGAACCCGGTTCCGGAGATCTGGCCCGTCCAGGCCGTCGAGGTGGGTGCAGCCGTGGTCGGCACCGGCCGGTCGGACTTCGCCAACCAGATCAACAACGTGCTCGGCTTCCCTGGCGTCTTCCGGGGCGCCCTTGACGTCAGGGCGCGGTACATCACGGAGGGCATGAAGCAGGCGGCGGCCAGGGCCATCGCCGCTCTGATCGGCGACGAGGACCTGCGACCCGACTACGTCATTCCGGCACCGCTCGACCTGCGCGTCGGTCCCGCTGTGGCCCGCGCCGTGGCGAAGGCGGCAATCGACTAGGGCTGTGCCCGACGCCAGGTGGACCCGGCGGAAGTCGAGCATCACTGCATCGAGCTCACGCATCCCAAGTCATCCGCGTAGCAGGGGGAGAAGCAGGAATGAAGCTCTACGAATATCTCGCGAAGGGTCGCCTGAAGGAGCGCGGAATTCCCGTACCGCCTGGCCGGCTGTGCCAGACGGCCGAGGAAGTCGCCGAAGCGCTCAAGGAGATCAGCCCCGCAGCCGTCAAGGCGCAGGTGCTGGTCGGCGGACGCGGCAAGGCGGGCGGCATCAAGTTCGCCTCAACCCCGCAAGAGGGCCGCAAGGTCGCGTCCGAGATCCTCGGTATGAACCTCAAGGGGTATATCGTCGAGCAGGTATACGTCGAGGGGAAGATCGACGTGGAGCGCGAGTTCTACGTCTCCGTCACCGTCGACCGCAACGCCCGCAGGCCGCTCATCATGGCATCCTCCCACGGCGGCGTCGAGATCGAGGACGTGGAGGACAAGTACATCGTCCGCCGTCACGTCGACGAGGCGTTCGGCCTGCAGCCATTCCTCGCCCGGGACATCGCTGCCGAGATGGGACTCAGCGGAGACATCCAGCGTCAGGTCGCACAGATCATCGAAAAGCTCTACGACGTCTTCCGGACGGAGGACGCCGAACTGGTGGAGATCAACCCGCTTGTCGTCTCGCAGGGACAGGTCATCGCGGCGGACGCGCGCCTGAACCTGGACGACGCGGCGCTCTTCCGCCACAAGGGACTGCCTGAGGTCGCGGAGGGAACCGAGCTGGAGCAGCGCGTGAAGGAGATCGGCCTCGCGTTCGTCCAGCTGGACGGCGACATCGCCGTGATGGCGAACGGCGCCGGCATGGCGATGGCAACGCTCGACGCGCTCCAGCATTACGGCGGCAAGCCGGCGAACTTCCTCGATGCGGGCGGCGGCGCCTCGGTCGAGCCGACGGCGCAAGCCATGGGCGTGCTCGTCGACATGAAGCCGAAGGCGATCTTCGTCAACATCTTTGGCGGCATCACGCGCTGCGATGACGTCGCAAGTGCCATCGTGCAGGTCAAGAGGACGCGGGGCATCCCCGTTCCGCTCGTCGTCCGCCTCGTCGGGACGAACGAGCGGCAGGGCGTCGAGATCCTGCGCCGCGAGGGCATCGACGCTTACAGCGAGATGAGCGAGGCGGCCCAGAAGGCCGTTGCCGTCGCAGAGGGGGCACGCTGACATGGCAATCATCATCGGCGATGAGACCCGCGTCGTCGTCCAGGGCATGACAGGGAACCAAGGCAGCTTCCACACCGGCCAGATGATAGCGTACGGCACGAAAGTCGTCGCAGGCACGTCGCCGAGCAAGGCGGGTACGGTGCACCAGGGCTTGCCGGTCTATGCATCGGTGCGCGAGGCGGTATTGGAGCAAGGCGCGAACGCGTCGATCATCTTCGTACCTGCCGCCGGTGCGAAGGACGCGGCGTTCGAGGCGCTTGACGCCGGCTGCAAGGTCGTTGTCATGATTCCGGAGCATGTGCCCGTCCAGGACTCGATCCTGATCGTCGAGTACGCGAAGTTCAAGGGAGCCAAGGTGATCGGACCGAACACCTTCGGGCTCATCTCCCCCGGCAAGTCCAAGATGGGCATCATGCCGAACCACATCTATCAGCCGGGCCCCGTCGGACTCGTGGCCCGTTCCGGAACCCTCTCCTACGAGATCGCGGCGGCGCTCACGAACGCCGGGCTCGGACAGACGACGGCCGTCGGCATGGGCGGTGACCCGGTGGTGGGTCAGGTGTTCAACGACGTGCTGCACGAGTTCGAGCGCGACGCGGAGACGAAGGCCTGCGTGCTCGTGGGCGAGATCGGCGGCAGTGCTGAGGAGGAGGCGGCGGAGTTCATCAAGACGATGACGAAGCCGGTCGTGGCGTACCTGGCGGGGCGCGCGGCCCCTCCCGGCAAGCGCATGGGCCATGCCGGCGCGATCATCGAGCGCGGGCGCGGCACGCTCGAAAGCAAGCGCAAGGCCCTCGAGGCGGCGGGCGCCACGGTCGTGGAGATGCCGTGGGAGGTTGCCCCGGCCGTCAAGAAGCTGCTCGGCTGAACAAATCCAAGAGGAGGGCAGCCCGCGAGGGCTGCCCTCTTTCCCTGGTACGCCCGGCATGGGCGTCGACTCGGCGGTGAAAGTCCGCTACGGGCGAGGCAGCACGAGCCCGTTAGCCAGAGGCAAGGGTGTCCGCCGCGAGGCGGAATCTGAAGGAAGCCCGAGGCAAAGCCACGGCCCAAGGAACACGAACCACATAGAGGCTGTACCGCTTGGGTGAGCTGGCCAGGCACAGCGAAACCCGAAGCTGCCAAGGGGCGGCGCAGTAGATGGGGTGGGCGCGGGGCGAAGGTCGGCGTTCTTATCCGGGGAGACCTGCTCAAAGGCCGCGGGGGGGGAAAAAAAAAGCGGTAACCCGGTCCGAGAGGATCGGCTGATTGGGCAGGAGTCAGCAGACGGCATAGTACTCCGAAAGGAAAAAAAAGTCGGAGGAAGGCCTGAACGTCAGGAAGGGGTGAACCCGGTGCGTTCGTATGACCAGCGAGGATCGCAGAATACCCCGAAAGGGGCCTCTTCGTCAGAGGTAGCGGTGAAGCCGCAAGGTATGGCGGAAGGGCAGAGCGGGTCATCGGCACAACCCGGAGACGCATCCCACGGGGCATCTGGTACGAGTCTGATGGAGCAGGCAGTGGCCAGAGAAAACATGCTGGCCGCCCTGAAACGGGTTGAGCGGAACAAGGGGGCCGCCGGCATCGACGGCATCCCTACCGAAGGACTGCGGGACCAACTCCGTAAGGAGTGGCCGCGCGTTCGCGAGGAACTGCTCGCTGGGACCTACAGGCCGAAACCAGTCCGCCGGGTGGAGATCCCGAAGCCCAGCGGCGGGACAAGGATGCTGGGCATCCCGACCGTGATGGACCGCCTAATCCAGCAGGCACTCTCGCAGGTGCTGACACCGATCTTCGACCCGACGTTCTCTCCGCATAGCTACGGGTTTAGACCCGGGCGGCGGGCGCACGACGCGGTGAAGGCGGCTAGGCAGCACATCGAGGACGGGTACGGGTGGGTCGTGGATTTAGACCTGGAGAAATTCTTTGACAGGGTAAACCACGACATGCTGATGGCGCGGGTGGCGAGGAAGGTGCAGGACAAGCGTATCCTGTGCCTCACCCGACGCTACCTCCAGGCCGGGGTGATGATGGACGGAGTGGTGGTGCGGACGGAAGAGGGAACGCCGCAGGGCGGCCCCCTGAGCCCGCTCCTCGCCAACATCCTCCTCGATGACCTCGACCGGGAACTGCAAAAGCGCGGCCATCGCTTCACCCGCTATGCCGACGACTGCAACATCTACGTCCGCTCCAAGAGGGCGGGTGAGCGGGTGATGCAGAGCGTAACCGAGTACCTGCAAGAGCGGCTTAAGCTCCGGGTGAACGAGAAGAAGAGCGCAGTGGACCGTCCGTGGCGACGCAAGTTCCTCGGCTTCAGCTTCTACAAAAGCCGCAAGACGGGCATTCGGCTCGCGCCAGAATCCACCCAGCGGCTGAAGGAGAAGCTCCGGGAACTCACCCGCCGCAACCGCAGCATGGCCATGGAAACCCGCATCGACCACATCGCACGATACCTTCGAGGCTGGATAGGCTACTTCGCCCTGGCGGACGCTGGCCAGCGCCTCGAGGACATCGACATGTGGCTCAGGCGGCGACTAAGGGCCTGCATGTGGAAGCAGTGGAAA
The DNA here is from genome assembly GCA_021806845.1 of Bacillota bacterium. Taxonomy (GTDB): domain Bacteria; phylum Bacillota; class Sulfobacillia; order JAJZYS01; family JAJYTV01; genus JAJYTV01. Next base: position 12,540 of record JAKAPV010000052.1, read on the forward strand.
CGCGTCCGCACGCGCATCCGAGAACTGCGCGCCCTCGGCTTGCCCGACTGGGTGGCCTACGAATTCGCCAATAGCCGCAAGGGCCCCTGGCGCATGGCGGGCGGACCCATGAACAGAGCCCTGCCCGACGCCTACTGGCGCGGGCAGGGCCTGCCGAGCCTGACCGAACTGTACCGGAAAGCTCGCGAACCCTGGCGAACCGCCGGATGCGGACCCGCACGTCCGGTGGTGTGAGAGGACGGGGGCTAACCGCCCCCTCCTACTCGATTCAGAAGCGGATGATCGGGAAGGGACCTGGCGGGGTGCCTTTGCACGCCTTGCCGAGCGCATGGAACGTTTCAGGATCCACCATGCCTGCCGGCGGGAGGCCCGCCTCCTGCTGCAGCGCGCGCACCGCGGCCAGCAAGGACTGGCCGAAGTAACCGTCGAGTGGCCCCTTGTAGAGGCCAAGCGATCTCAGCTGCGCCTGGACGAAGACGACGTCGAGGCCGTTGCGCCCGACGAAGAGGCGCCTGCCACCCGCGAACGTGTAGAGCCAGAGGGCATCGAAGGTGGCGTCCTTGGCGATGCCGTTTGGACGAAGGCCGCCTTGGCCGAGCTTCGCCGCGTCTGTTTGGAACGCCTTGACGGCCAGGGCGGTCGCGGTGTCGAAGCGGCTGTCGCCGGGCCGGCCCAGCGTCGCGCCGTAGGAGAAGCAGCTGAGGCGCACTTGCAGCGCCTGCACATCGGCGCCGCCGCTTGCGAGCCCTAGGGTCCGGCTCCCGAGGGAGTGACCTCCCTCAGACGCCGTCGACTGACCCAAGAGTGCGTATGTCTGCGGCCCCGCGATGCCATCCGCCGTCACGCCGAAGTAGTTCTGGAGCGCGAGCACGGCGGTGCGCGTGCGGGAGCCAAACACGCCGTCGGCGTCGATCGCCGGGCCGATCTTGCCGTGCGGCGGCTCCAAGACCTCAAGCAGCAGGCCGTTGAGCAGCTGCAAGATTGCGACATCGGTACCGGTGCGGTTCGGCGAGGTGGCTTCCAGCATGCGCTGGCCGAACGGGATGTAGCGGGCGAAGCGCATTTCGAAGTCGGCCATCGGCATCACCCCTTGGGCATCTTCGGGCTGCCCGGGACGGCCCTCGGAATGGAGGACAGCCAGTTGCCGAGGAAGCGGCCGCCCTGGCCGACGATCAGGCCCGTGATCACGATGCCGACGAGCGGCGGGTCGAGTACGAGGCCGAGGTCCGCCAGGATGTCGGCTCCGCTCGCCACGGAAAGGGCGAGGCCGGTGCCGGTCGAGAGCCACTCTCTGAGCGGTGAGCGGAATTCGCTGCGAAGCATGCCCTTCGGCACGAGGCGCTCGCCGATCTCGGCGACCGTCTGCGCACTGTAGGCGAACAAGGTGTAGCGCACGAGGCTTGTGAAGAGTTCGTCCACCCTGCATCACCTCTATTCGTGTCTACACTTTATGTCGTATGCGCGACGTGACCCGGTGGTACCCACCACGGACCGCGCCCAACGGCCGCGCGCTGGACCGAGGGATTGCTTCGCCATGTGTCAGTCGTTCGGCGAACGCGGGCGAGCACCGCAGCATGACCGTTCCCG
>JAKAPV010000326.1 GCA_021806845.1 Bacillota bacterium
CTTTCTCGCGAGGCTCCGCTGGGCATGGCGCAGGCGCCGCTCGTCGCGCCGCAGGAAGCGACCTGCCTCCACCTTCTCTCCCGAGCTCAATGTCACGACGTGCAGGAGCCCAAGGTCGATCCCGACCGTCTTGCGTGCGACCGGCAAGGTGTGGATCTCTTCTTCGACCAGCAGGCTGACAAAGTACCGTCCCGCACGGTCTAGCGTCACCGTGACGGTCGAGGGACTGCCGCGCAGACGGCGCGACCAGCGGATGGGAAGCGGCTGCGCCATCTTCGCAAGGTAGAGGTGCTCCCCGTCGAAGCAGAACCCCGAGCGCGTGTACTCCGCCGCCTGCGGGTCATGCCTTCTCTTCCTGCGCGGGTAGCGAGAACTTCCCGCGAAGAAGTTGCGATAAGCCCGCTCGAGATGCCGCAGGCACTGCTGCAGCGGCACAGAGGACACCTCGCTCAGCCATGCGTAGTCCTCCCGCTTCTTGAGCGCGGTGAGCGCAGCGGAGAGGTCCCGGTAACCGAGCCTTTCCCCCCTTACACTGTAGGCCTCCGCCCGCAGCTCGAGGCCGTAGTTATATACCACGCGGACGCATCCGAACGTCCGCGCGAGCATCGCCCGCTGCGCTGCGGTCGGGTAGCACCGAAACCGGTACGCTCGCTCGTGTCGAGATACCATATCCGACCATTCGACAACTGGAAGACAATTCCTCTTCGACCTGAAGGTCGAGGTCTCCGCGTGATAGGATGATGAAGCCCCAGACGGCGCAATACAGAACGCCGGTGACGCCGGTGACGCCGATGCCTGCCTGGCACTCCTGCTGCGTCGTGATCCCAGGGGACAGCTGGCTTGACCTCGGGGCCTGGCCCAGCGGCGAAAAGTCATTGGCTGTCGTGGTCTGGGTGAGAATCCGGCCCGTACTGTCCAGGACAAGGTTCACGGTGTTTCCGGGCGCGACCACCTGGGCGGAGAAGTCGCCGGAGCCCTGGTTGGGGGCAACAGTCACCAGCGACTCTCCCACAATCGCGTTCGTGGTGAGGTCGACGATGAATACATCGAGCGCCCCTTGGTTCGTCGAGGGGATTTGACTCGGTATCTCCACAACGGCTAGATTACCATTTCCTTGATAGGGAAGCGCCTGGATGCCGTTGTAGAGGACTGCATATCCCTGTGTTGGCAGACTGGCTCGCACCGCGCGCCAGTTGGCGGAGATGAGCACGTCCGCTTTGGCCCGCGCCCCATTCGGAAACGTTGCCACGCCTCCTGCCGCTGCGTATGCGGCAGCAGTCGGCAGGCACCCGACCAGCAGCATGGAACCGCCGAGCACGACGGCCAGAACCCGCAGCCATAACGAACGCATCTCATCTTCTCGAAGAATGGACAGGCCATTCAGCGGGAGGAAAGAAAAATCCGGTATGAAATGTCAAAACATGGTGATCTGGTTAAACCGGTTTGTGTCCCGAGCAGACGCGGAGGCGAACGCTGCGGCATTTACGGGACTCGATGCGGCTTGCCTGCCTAATTCGTTCCACTGCGAGAGGACGTGGTGGCAGGCTTGCGCCCGCGGCGCGGGCAATCAGGGTGTGCTCCGGGACGCGGCGTTGCGCCGTATAGATTGAGGAGCGGGAGTAACGGCGCCCTCCTCTCGGGTTCTGCTTCGCGCGGTTGCTTTATGTGATAAAAGGGCCATCCGGAGCAGGCGCCATGAACCCGGCGGCCACTTGGTCTTCTGCGTCGCGTGCATGCAGCTGGATCTTCAAGATCCGCTCCCAGTTGCGTGACGCGATCGAGGTCAGTTGTGGATCGAACTGCCCGCCGCTGCCGGCGAGCACCTCCGCGTAGACCTTTGCCATGTCGAGGGCGCCTCGATAAGCGCGGGTCGACGCCATGGCGTCGATCGCGTCCGCCAGCGCAACGATGCGCCCCACAAGCGGTATCTCCTCTCCCCGCAACGCGTCCGGATACCCGGTCCCGTCCCAGCGCTCGTGATGGTGCAGTACCCCCGCGATCAGCTCCTTGGGCACACCCAGGCTCTCGCAGATGTCGGCGCCGTAACCCGGGTGCTGGCGAATGATCGCGAACTCCTCGTCCGTCAGGAGCCCGGGCTTCAGCAGGATCTCGTCCGGCACGCTCAGCTTGCCGACGTCGTGGATCAGTCCGCTGGTATACGCGGTCTCGGGATCGCCGTCGGGATGCTGCTCGGCGAGCAGCCTGGAGATGGCCGCCACCCTGTCGGAGTGGCCGAAGGTGTAACGGTCTCGCGCTTCGACGCTCCGGGTCAGCGAACGGATCGTCTGCAGGCGCCGCGCCTCTTCGACGGAAACCAGCAGCACCTCGCGCACGATCAGGTAGATGAGGAACGTTGTGAGGAGATAGAAGGTCAGGACATTTGTGGCATTGACGATGGGCGGTGTCGGATGGCCCACGTTGTGGGTCCGCTCGACGAGGAAGGCCGCGAGCGCGGCGAGAGAAGCCGAGGTCGCTACGGCGAAGGAGCGGCGGTCCCGCAGCAGCAGCGAGAAGACGGGGGCTAGCAGGAAGGCTTCGACGAGCGTCCACTCATTCAGCGAGAACACCACGACGGAAATCAGGGCGACGGCATTGCTCACCAGGAAATAGGAGGCGGCCTTTTGCCAGAGTCGCGAGAGCAGCGCCGCAGGCAGGAAGCCGACGATCAGGCAGGCGGCCACGAAGAGGTAGCCATGAGCCGGCACCAGGAAGAATTGCCGCAAGCTTAGAATGACCAGTGCGAAATACGAGGAGGTTTGACCAATCCAAACGAGCCTGGTGGTACGGTTTCTTGAGGACCATGCCCTCACACAAAATTCCTCCACGCGACTTCCGCCCAAAGGGGGCGGCGACCAAATGCGTCGAACTCTTTCTCCGGGTTAACGTTTGCATATATTCCCTCAGTACTGAGCAAACCCTTTAGCCCACGTTCACCACCCCTGGCAGGAGCGGGGGAGATTTTCGGTTACTGGAAGCTGTTAGTAGCAAG
>JAKAPV010000327.1 GCA_021806845.1 Bacillota bacterium
CCCCCCGCCGAGCGGCAGCGGCCCTATGGCGTGCGCGTGAGCCTGCTGCCCGGGGATCCGTTCCGCAAAGTGGTCGGGCCCGAGTGGCACCGCCTGCACTGGTACGCCACGGCCGCGCAGCGCGACGCGGCGCTCGCCGAGATGAGCCGCCGACACCTGTACTCGCGCGCCGGGGACAAGCCGGCGCTGCTGTTCGAGAAGGTCGAGAACCTCATCGGGAGCCACGGCATCTAGCCGCTCGGGCGCGCGCGGCGCCTCAGAACGTACGGCCGAGGAACAGGTAGTACGCCTGGTTGCCGTGGTCGTCGAAGCCGCTGCCGAGGTAGAGCGGGCCGAGGAAGGTGTCGAGCCCGAGAAAGATGCTCGCATCCTTGTGCAGGCCGCTCCACTTCGCCTCGCTCATGTTCTGCCACACGTTGCCCGCCTCGAGCGACATGCCGAGGTAGATCGGCACGCCGAGGTAGCCCGGGCCCCCGCGGTCGACCTCGCGGTACACGAGCAGCCGCGCGATGCCGTAGTGCGGTCCGTAGAGCGAGTAGGGCTTCAGGCCCGAGAGGTTCAGGAACCCGCCGAGCGGAAATTCCATGCGCAGGCTGGTGGCGCGATTGAGCAGGCTCCCGCCCGAGAGCGAGAACGCCACGGTATTGCGGTCACGCCAGGTGTGCGCCGCGAGAAAACTGAACGTCACCCGGTTGTAGCTCGGCACCGCGCCGACCGCATCGTGCGCGCTGCTCCACTGCAGGGACGCCTGCTCGCCGGAGTGCGGGAAATCGATGTTGTCGAGCGTGTCGTAGCTGAAGCGCACGAAGTAGGTGAGCGAGCCGAAGCTCTGCAGCGGCGGGAACGGCAGCGCGGGGTCGCTCGGATCGCCGATCGTCAGCCGTGAGTGCCCCTGCTCGCGGTACGCCCCGGCGCGGATCTCGCCCCAGTCGCCGAACTGCTTGCCGAAATCCAGCCCGTACTTGAACGTGTGCACGCGATACTGCGCGCGCACGCTCTGGCCGACCAGAAACGGCAGGTCGCTCGCCGCGACCGACACCTGCGGCAGGACGAACCAGCCGGAGAACTTGGAAAACGGCAGATACACCTCGGTGGCGAGCCTGGAGGTCTGGCCGATCTCCCCGTCGGTCACCCACTCCCCGCCCGGTCGGGTGATCTCCGACATGACGTAACGGGCGGCCGCCTCGTAGGTCGCATCCCCCGCGAAGTCATCCTGCAAACTGACGCCGAAGCGCAGGTAGTTCGGGCCGATCGCCGCGCGGCGCGCGTCGATCAGCAGGCCGTAGCGCTTGCCGCGGCGCACCAGCTGGTAATCGATCGTATCGAAGCCGCCCTGGCCGTAGAGCGTGGTGATGCGCCGCGAGATCGCGTTCGGGTCGAGCCGCTTGCCGATGATGCCGCTGAAGAGCTTCTCGACGGGGGCCGAGAAGCGGCTCGAGCCGACCTGCACCTCGACGAAGGCGATGCGCGGCGGCGGCCGGCGCATGCGCGCGCGGCGCTCCTGGTAGCGGCGGTAGGCCGCCGGGCTCACCGAGAACGCCTCGAGGCGCCTGCGCATCTTCCAGGCGGCCGCCTCGCCGATGGCGATCAGCCGGTTGACGTTGTCGAAATCGAACGAGGAGATGCGCTGCAGGCTCGGCCGGATAAGCACGTCGCGCCGGCTCAGCGTGGCCAGCTGCTCGTCGGACTTGCGCTGCATCAGGATCGCGAGCGTCTGGGCGCTGATGCCGGCCACACCGTTCAGGCGCATCGGCGAGCGCAGCGGGTAGCTGACGTCGACCACGATCAGCACATCGACGCCCATGGCGCGGGCGACGTCGATCGGAACATTGTCGGACACGCCGCCGTCGATCAACAGCCGTCCGTTGCGCGCCACCGGCGCGAATACTCCCGGAACCGACATGCTCGCGCGCATCGCGCTGGTCAGATCGCCGGAACTCATCACCACTTCCTTGCCCGTCGCGAGGTCGGTGGCCACGGCGCGAAACGGCGTCGGCAGATCGTTGAAATTCGTGATCCGCGCCACCGGCAGCGTCAGGCGGCGCAGGATCTCGGTGAGGCCCTGTCCCTCGACCAGGCCTTGCGGCAGCACCAATTCGCCGTCCTTGACTCCGATGCGGAAATTGACGAGGAAGTTGTCGTCCTCCTCCTTGCGGCGCAGCGAGAGGTCCTGGCGCGGCGGCTGATCGCGGAAGGCCTCCTGCCAGTTGAGCGAATGCACCACCGCCTCGATCTGCCCGGCAGTGAGCCCGCTGGCGTAGAGCCCCCCGACCACCGCGCCCATGCTGGTGCCGGCGATCGCATCGACCGGCACGCGCAGCTTCTGCAACACCTTGAGCACGCCGATGTGCGCCAGGCCACGCGCACCGCCTCCGGAGAGCACGAGCCCGATGCGCGGGCGATGGGCTGCCCCCGGGCGCAGCGCAGCGGGGTTCGCCACGTACACCCCGGCGCGCAGTCTCGGCAAATGGGGAGCGTCCGCCGCGGCGGCGACACGCAGGTGCGAGCCGAGCAGTGCCGCGAGGCCGAGCACGCCCAGGCGCACACCGGCCGCCGTGAGGACTTTCATGCGCGGCAGAATATCAGCATCACGGAACGATCTCCCGCCCGAGCGGGTCGCCGGCGGGATGGGGTAGGATACCGCGCTCATGCTGTACCTGATCCTCCCGTACGCCCTGTCCATCGCCCTGATCATCCACTGCATCAAGACCGGGCGGAACTGGATCTGGGTCTGGGTGATGTTGTTCCTGCCGCTGCTTGGCGCACTGGCGTACACGGCGGTGGAGATCGTGCCGGAGCTGTTCCGCAGCCGGTCGGGCCAGCGCACCGCGCGCGGCCTGAAGAAGGCCATGGATCCGTTCGGGGATCTGCGCCGCTTCGAGCGGGAAGCCCAAGTGACCGGCAACGTGGCGAGCCGGCAGCGCTACGCCGAGGAACTCGCCCGCCACGGCCGCTACGAGGAGGCGATCGCCCAGTACCAGCAGACCC
>JAKAPV010000328.1 GCA_021806845.1 Bacillota bacterium
AGGTCTTGGAGGACGGCGATTGGCGCACGATCGGCGACGTGACGCTCGCCAGGCACTCGCTGCCGATCGTGATCGGCGAGGCGGCTTACCGCGCGAGGGGGATCGGCGGGAAGGTGCTCGACCTGCTGGTAGCGCGCGCCCGCACGCTCGGGTGGTCGCATCTGCATGTGAAGCGCGTATACGCCTACAACGAACCCAGTCGGAAACTCTTCCTGAGCCGCGGCTTCCGTCCGGTTGCCTCGTCGACCGCTGTCCGGGGAGAGTCTTCCTGTTTGCAATACGAACTTGAACTGTAAGTGCTTCTGCGTCTGCGCCCTGCTAGTAGCCTGGCAGACCGAGCAGCTTCGCGAGCAGAGGCCAGAACTGTCCGCGATCATATAGGTGCTGCGGCGATGTGCTGATGCTGAGGTCCCAGCAAGGAAGCCCGTCGAGCACTTCGAAGCGGCTTCCAGCGGCCGTGACGAACGTGACCTCCGCGTACTGTCCGTAATCGGCAGCGCAGGCTCTCGGCCCCGGTACCTCAGGAGCGAGAGAGTTGAACGTGCGCACGAGATCGCGAAGCGTCTGGGGATTCGTGACCCTGAGGTACCGGTCCGGCAGTCCTCGCGCAGGATGGTAGTGAATGCGGGCTGCAAAGATGGTGCTCGGCAGGTAGCTGTCCAGGGATCGGACGCTCGAATAGCAGCCTGCCAGCAGTACACCCGACACAGCGACGGCGAGAAGGATCCTCCGCACAGCAATGTCCTCCCTTGTCGCGGCCCGCTCGCGAGGGGGTGGGGGGAGAGAGGCGGCCTTTTGAGGCCACAGGCAGTTCATGTCCAGTGGCTGGGAGAGGAGCACGCGCCACGTTCGCGTTACTCCACCTGAAAGCTGAAGTCCCCGTACAATGCTCCGTTTATGAACCCGGGCCCGACGTTGCTCACGCGCTGCTGCGACAGCGGGGCGAGCACATACGTGCCACTGGCGATGTCCTCCGGCAGGCGGAAAATGAAGATGTCCAGGTTGCCCGCAACGGTCCGGCTCTCCGAGACCGGGTATACTCGCGTTACGTTGTTCGGAACCGCATACCAGTTCAGGGCGGGATCGAATGTGTATACCGCGTCGTCATTGCTGCCGCGCAACAGGACTGCGATGATCGACCCGCCGGGCTTCACGACCGTTGGTGCTACGGCGTAGAGGCCGTCTGTGAGGCGCCGCGCCCGCTGTGCCGTCGTTCCGGTTGCCACTGAGAGTTTCATAACCGTGACCCGGTTCCATGACGTGAAGCAAACCTGTGCGGCTACGACGCTTCGGATCGTCTGGTCGTAGAGGTCTTTCATGTAGCGAGCGACGCGCTTGCCATCCTTTGCGCTTAGTCTCAGATCACGGAGCGTCCAGGTGGTGCTGGCAGGGATTACGGCCTCCAGAAGCCGTGCGTTCGGCTTGTCCAGGTTGGCGAGCGACAGCCGGACCCAGGCCTGGCTCTCGTACAGCGCCATCACTCCGGCGCCCCGAAAGAGATAGACGGTCCTTGGATCGGAACAGGCCGCCACAGCGGACGGTGCGGCATGCTTCGACGCGGGACCGGAACTGCAGCCCGCAGCCAAGGCGGCGACGATCAGGCTGGTGATCACGGCAACGGACTTCTGCATGGACTTGTCTCCCGATGCAATCGAATGTTCGGTACCATTCAGCGGTGCAACGCGGGACCTCGCATCTGGGAACACCCGTCCCGCGCCTCCGTGACCTTGGTGGCGCGGCAGACACGATGGGTGCGGGGACAACTGTGCCCACCGCGCCCGCGAAGACCGCGTCCTGGCTCTGGGTTCGGAGAAATCTAGGCGCCCGGCAGGAAGAACTCCACGTGGCCGCATCGCGGGCAACGGTACATCTGCAGTGAGAGCACTCTCTCGCTAAGCTGATTGAGCCCGCCAAGGAACATCCCGGCGAAGCCTGTGGCGCCGCCGACGCGGAAGTCCTCTTCGCCGACGAGGTCGAGCTGGGTGCTGCAGTGCGTGCAGGAAATCTGTTCGCTCATGGATCGCCCTCCCCACAGGATCGGGGAGGGATTCTCTGGAAGGCAGCGGGAACCTGCCATCGCGGCATTTTCTAATGTCCGATAATAGATATTATGTTAATTCGAGAGGGGGGGGCGCCGGTGCGCGCCCTGTGTATGTTGGATATATTGTGCGGTGCCATGCGCGGTCCCCCGTCGTCCGGTCCGTGCGGTTCTGACTGGGACGCCGCGCGAATATGTAGACGGACAGCCGGGGTTGTCCTCCGGACGTTCGGGTGTCCGATAGGCGCTGCGACGAGACCGGTGACGTTGCGCAATTTCCCGTCACATTTTGGCTCCGCCGGCGTTTGTTGTGTGATGAATCGGTGAGAGGTGATGCGATCCGCGAGACGTCCGCCGTTCACGGACCTTCCGCGGGTGGATAAGGTAGACATCTGCAACCCTTGGGTTCCTTTGTGGGCCCCTTGACGGCCAAAGTTTCTCAAGTGAACGTGTCATGGCGAAAGCGGCCGCGCTATCGCGGCTGTATCCAAAGGGGAGGGGCGTTCGCATGCGTTTCGTGCAGGCGTGTGCGGCAGGTGCGAGTGAATCGACGCGTAGGGGTTCGGAATGCACGGTCGGCATGCACGGGGGCCTGGGCGGCCAGCGTGCGGGGGTGCCTGCAGATGCCTAAGCCAGCATCGGGAACAGGCCGCTATATGCCGGGACTCGACGGTCTGCGCGCACTCGCGGTCCTGGCAGTGATCGCTTACCACCTCAACCTTTCATTTGCGCCAGGCGGGTTGCTCGGCGTTGGAGTGTTCTTCGTCCTTTCCGGATACCTCATCACAGACCTGCTGCGAGCGGAATGGGAACGCAGTGGGGGAATCCGGCTCGGGGGATTTTGGGCGCGGCGAGCGCGCCGACTCCTCCCCGCCCTGTGTCTCATGCTCCTGGCGACGCTCGCCTGGATGACCTTGTTCGACCGCGCAGGGCTGCCGAACAAGATC
>JAKAPV010000053.1 GCA_021806845.1 Bacillota bacterium
CGATCTGCGTTCGGGGGACTGGCGGAATACACGATGGTGGAACTATTGCCGGACGCTGCGACCGCAGTGCTGGCGGGTATCGAGACAGCGGCAAGTGCGGCGGCCGCGATGACAGCCGGCACTACAGCTCCAAGGCTTCTCCCAAGAGGACGGGGCATCGGCAAACCTCCTGCGGGATACAAAGTAGCTTTGGGGGTTCGGCGCAAGTTCAGCAGGTTCCTTCATCTTGGTAAAGACTCCATGATCCGCAAGGACTCGACAGGGGTACACGCCCCGGGAAAACCCTCTCCTCTCCACGTGGGGATCCCTGGCCACCTGCGGAGCGGAATGTCGCTTCTACGCAAAGGCGCCACCGAAATCGATGTGAATGTCCTCCTTGCGACTATACGAAGGGGTCTTGTTTTTCCGTAGTCTGCGCAAAAAGAGCGATTCTTGCGGAAAAATGGAGGATCGTAGCAGGTTATCGCGGCCCATGTCGAATTAAGGTTGTCAGAGTTTTGCTGCGCAATCACAGCGGGAGGTGGCACCTAAGGATGCGGGTGCTCGGAGTGGATATCGGCTTCGGACGATGCAAGGGTGCACTGGATGGAAGAACTGCGGAGTTCCCGGCTTTCGTCGCGTCCCCTTCCGCGCTGGACCTCGGCGAAGTCCACACGCGCAATCTGCTGACGGACCCCGACGGTCATGTTTGGATTTATGGCGAGGACGCTATCCTCGAAGGCGGTGCCAGGATCACGCTGGCGCCGGACAAGATGCTCCGCGACACCGAGCGCGCCCGCGTGCTCGCACTCATGGGAGAGCTCTTTGCCGACTCGCCGATGGGCTACATCGACCGCATTGTCACCGGCCTGCCGGTGGCGGAGTTGTCGGCATTCAAGGACGACGTGGCGAACCTGCTCAAGGGTCCACACAAGTTCAGCGTCGGCAAGCGCAACTACAACATCACCGTCGGCGATGTCCGTGTGATCCCGCAAGGGGCGGGCGCCTACTACTCCCTCGTCCTGCACGACGGCAAGGAGTCCTCTGACGCCAAGTCCTACGCGGGGCGCACGCTGATCGTCGACGTCGGGTACCGGACGGTCAACCTCGTGACGCTCGACAACGGGCGCTACGCGCCGCAGTACAGCACGACGCTCCCCAAGGACGGCATCCACAACCTCCACCTCGACTTGCGCCGCGCCATCGCGCGCCAGTTCTCCGGCTATGACGTCGGCATCGCGGAGATCGACAAGATCTGCCGCTCGCGCTCAGTGCTGGTCGATGGGGAGGTCACCCGCATCGACAACTTGGTCGAGGCGGCTGCCGCCTCGCTGGGCGAGCGGGTCATCGAGCAGATCGAGACTTACTCGGACCCGCGCTCGGTCGCGAAGGTCATCCTGACGGGCGGCGGCTCCGCCTTGCTGCAGCCGGTGTTTGCACCGCATTTCAAGAACCTTGTGGTGCCGCAGCAGGCTTCACTCGCGAATGCGCTCGGTTACCTCGAATATGGCAAGTGGGTGGAGCGCCGCGAGCCGGCGCCTGCAAGCGCGAGCAGTGCAAGCGCGGAGGCGGCCGCCGCCAGTACCAGCGAAGAAGAGGACTAAGCGCACTGCACCAAAGGATGCGCCAAGCGGGGAGCCGGGACATTGTCCTGGCTCCCCCTTCGGTGCTTGGAAGCGTGGGCTAATGACAGCAGGTCGACAGAGCACGCCAACAGGCCACCTGCCAACCAGATGTTCAGTCCGCCCCTGGACTTACAGCCGGTAGTCCCCGAGCGGCTGCGGCGGACAAGAGGCGCTCGTCGTAGGCAACGACTGCTTCAAGTTCGTGCGATTGACTTGCCAACATCTCGGCAGTCGCCAAATGGATAGCGTTCACGCTGCGAAGCAGCTCGTCGTCGTATGACACCGCCTTGGCCCGGATCGCCGAATCGAGTCCTCTCCCTTCGACCCACCATGGAAGGCTTTTTGCTTGGTTTGCCAACTGCCGTCATCATTCTCGTCGCATACCTGGGTCTGCCGCACTCAGCTCAAGGCTTCCGTGGCCCCATCGACACTATCGTCGCCCTCTTTCTTGCGCTTGACGTCCTTCAGCTTATCGTTCTGGCCGCTACCCGACGTTCCGCCAAGACCGAGGAGCAGTTCCGCATGCGCAAGGGCATGTTCTTCTTTAGTCTCGGAACCATTACGGGTACCGTCGTCGGGTTCTTGCTCGCTCTAGCGATAGGCTGAGTTGAAGCAAGGCTGTATGCGCGGGAGGCTCACTTCTTCGAGGCCATCGGCTCAAACCGCTGGATTCCCAGATCCGTCGTGCGACGGCACTCGCGGCTTACGCCCAATGCCGTCGCGAGGCACCTTTTGTGGCGCGCCTGTGGTCGTGACATAGGCATACGGCAGGCGTCATCCAACGTGCACAGCCACAGAGCCTCAGCGCGTCGGTAATATGCGTCCACTGGAAAGAATCCCGCATTCCACCAGTGGATGCCGTCTCGGTAACGAAGCCACCGAGCTGGCGTAAGGGTCATCGATCAGTCGTTTGCCACAGCCCACTGAACAAGGTGGCGACACGTGTTCAGCTCCGGATCAAAAAGCTGTCTACACGTCGGACAACGTACGACCTCCAGTCCCCCGTCGCCATGCCTGTCGTGACAGGCAAAGTGCTTCCATACCTGAAGCCTGCGCGGCGTCACGCAGGCGGCTCGGCCGTGCTTGGCAAAAGCCTGTTCTATGAAATGGGTCCCAACGCGCCGTCGGGTGACCTCTGCAGCCTTGACGACGCCGTCCTCCGGCAGCGGGCGATGCATCACCATCGGCAGTTCCAGCCAGATCGGTCGACGTCCCGCGGATGCAACGCGGATCCGTACCGCGGTTCGCGAGCGCCTTCTGCGTTCACCGCGAGAAATGTGCTCCCAGTCCGAGAAGTCAACCGGATCGATCTGCAGCATGCGGCTCCACTTCGAGTCCTGACTGAAGAGCCGCAGCATCGTACACGGAGCGTCCGCATCCTTTGCTTCGTGCTGCAGCCGCACGGCCCAGAATCCAGTTCCATCGCAGGTCTGCGGGTGAAGCTCGGCGCTTCTCCCGTCCCTTGTCCGGGTCCGCTCCGCACGGCGTCTTGCGACTTCATAGCGATCCCGGACCAGCATCAGGTTCCCCCAGTAGAGACCCCGCGCAGAGAACTCGCCATAGACCCCCCTGGCATTCTCTCGCCGCCAAACACCAAGCGCTTCGATCTCCGTACGCACATCCTCCCAGTGGGCGCTCTTGGCAGCTTGGAGGCGCCGCTGCAGGTCTCGGCGCTGTGCTTCATGTGCATTGGCCTGCTCTCGCCACTCGCTGCGAACGGTTTCTCGTTCTCGCCTCGCCTGCGCGATCAGCGCCCTGACCCCGGTAAGCTCGGAAAGCGTGCTCTCCAGCGCTTGCGCGGTCTCCTCGACTGCTGTGACGGGGCACCACACCGCACGCTCACGCTGCCGATACTCATGCTCGATACCCACCAGCGCGTTCCAGTACTCCGTCTCTAGCCCGAGCTGCAACTCTGCCGCCTCCGGCATTTCTGCCGGCTGCCCGCAGCCGAACCTATAGATGCGTGTCGCACCGCCCTCTGTCGCAAACATGACTACGCGCCTCCTGCATCGCCAACCGGAGTGTCCGTCGGTTCAAGCAGGAGTCATCAGCCATACGGCGGTTAAAGGCGGGACTCCATCGCCTTTGCGGATCACTCGATCACAAGAGACCGGACAGCTTGAGCCAGACGACCCCTCCCATCAGCACGAGCATGATGTACCCGAGATAATGGCTGAGGTGTCCCGTCTGCAGGCCCTGGATCGCCTGCGCGGTGCGCCGTGCAGCCTGCAGAAGCGGCCCGAACAGGTTCAAGAGCAGCCGGTCGGCCGCATCGGTCTGCACTTCCACGGCGTCCTCCCCCACCGTGCGCGTAGTCCGGTGGCGGATCACCGGAGCGAACGCGAGGCGCAGCGGCTGTGCGATCCCGTCCGCAGTCCAGCCGTACGCGGAGCTGTACTCCTCGCCGCCGTTCCAAGGCGCCGGTGCCGCAGTCCGACGCGGGAGACGCCGCATCCACAGCCACCGCAGCAGCGCGACGATCCCCATGATCCCTCCGCCAAACCAGAGGAGGTCCCAAGGGGACGTCGCCGTGAAGCCGCCGCCAGGGAAGAGGATGACTCCCTGCGTTCCCGGAAGTCCGGTGAACACGCGTCCGCCCAGCGAATCGAGCAGAGCCGTCGTGCCTGGATGCGTGAACGTAGGCGCGACAAGGCCGCTGGCACTGATGTCCCGCGGCGAGACGGCCGCGACCCACGGCACGATCCAGGTCGCGCCGATGCCCGCAAGCCATGCGATCAGCGCACCGAGCGCCATGCCGAGCGTCTCGCCCATCCGCGGGCGGGCCTTCGGGACAGTGCGCTCCGGCCCCAGGAAGATCGCCGCATACCACCGGAGGATCGCCGTCGCCCCACCGGCAGTGACGAGGGCAACAACGAGAATCACGGCCAAGAGCTCTGGTCGCAGGCTGGTAGACGCGCCCATGAAGATGCTTTCCGCCGCCATCCACTCGGCCACGTAGCCGCCCGTCGGGGGCATGGCCATGAGACCCGCTCCCGCGAGCAGCGTCAGTCCACCGACGAGCGGTGCGGCCCTGAAGAGGCCACCCAGGCGGTTCATCTCGCGGGTGCCCGTCGCCCGCTCGACCCAGCCCGATGCGAAGAAGGCCGTGAACTTCGCTCCCATGTGCATGAGAAGGAGCGTGTAGGTGCTGCTTAGGGCGAGGGCCGCTGCGGCATCCTGCCCCGCGTTCCTGAGGACGTAGGAAAGTCCGAGACTGGTGAACGCGAGCCCGATCCACTCGACGGTCGAGTATGCTAGCACCCGCTTGTGGTCATTGTCCACGATCGCGTGGATGACGCCGAGCAGCGCTCCCGTGAGACCGAGGACAACCATCCCCCAGGCGACCTGTGTCGTCGGCGGTGCCCAGGCGAGCCAGCGCACCAGGCCCACCATGGCCACGGTGGTGGTGACGCCCGAAAGTGCGGCGGCCGCCGCGCCCGGTGCCTCCGGTTCCGCGAGCGGCAACCAGATCTGGAACGGGAAGAGACCCGCCTTCGACCCGAGTCCGAGGATGCCCAGCGCTGCGACAAAGCCGGTGAGCCCTCGCACAGCAGATGCAGGGCCCGAAGACAGCAGCAAGGCACCGAGCAGCAGTGCCGCAGCTCCGGCCTCGCTCATGACCAGCATCGCCCACCCGGCCACCGCGGTCCGCCGGCTGCTTCCCTGCGCCACCACCATGCCGTAGACGGCGATCGCAAGCACGCCCCACGCGACCACCATCGCAAGTGGGGACGAAGCTTCGAGGAATGCGGCAACGGCCATCCCGAGCCAGGTGAGCGAAAGCCATTGCCCCTTACCGAACTCCCTGGCCGAGAACACCAGGCCCGCCGTGAGGAGGAGTCCCTCGCCGATGACACCCCAGAACCCAGCCCACGGGGTGAGGGCGTAGGTCAGGGAACCCGCTACCGTGTCCAGGGCGAACGCTGCAGTTCCTGTCTCCGCAAGCGCCGAAACCAGCTGGATGAGCAGCAGGCCGATCGTCGCAAACGCAAACATAGGCACGAGTGCGCGGCGGCCGCTCCACGCGAGGAAGCTCGCAGCCGCCGCGAGCACCAGCGCCGCCAGCAAGAGGGCCATCATCCGACCTCCCCTGCGCCAGCGGCGCCGCGGCCCACGAGCGACAGAAGAGCGTCAAGGAGGTTGTCTGGCGAGGGAGGGCATCCCGGAATCCAGGCATCCACGGGGACGATCTCCGCGAGGTCGCCGACGACGCCGGGGGCTCCGCGGAACACGCAACCGTCGATCGCGCAGCTGCCGGCCGCGACGACGAGCTTCGGGCCCGGCATCGCGTCGTAGGTGGCGCGGATCAGCGGCACCATCGCATCTGTCACGACACCAGTGACCAGGAGAAGGTCGGCGTGCCGCGGCGAGGGGGTGAAGGAGAAGCCGAAACGGGAGAGGTCGTAGATGGGGCTTCCCAGGAGGCCGATCTCCGATTCGCAGCCGTTGCAGGAGCCCGCGTCCAGATGACGGATCGCGAGCGACCGCGCGAAGAGCCGTGCAGGCGACATCGCCTTCGTCCCTCGCGATGCGACTCTGCGCCGCAGCACCGCGGGTCCCTTGACGAGGTTCGCGATCCAGCGGGGGTAGAACACGGGGATCCCTCCTAAAGGTCGAGCGACGCGACCGCGAGATTGAAGGATGCGTCGATGATCGGGAAGTCCTGCAGGATGTTGTGGTTCGCCACGGCCGGCGGCACCGCGACCCAGTTGATGCTCGACGCGGTCCGGATCCGGCAGGTCTCGATGCGGCCGCCGCGCAGCGCAACCCGGTAGAAGAGGCGGCCGCGCGGCGATTCGACAAGGCCGTAGCCGACACCGCCGCCGCCGTAAGCGGGCGGCTGCGTGCCCGCCGCACGCGCCGCACCCGACCTGCGCAGCATGGCGATGGACTGCGCGATCTCCTCACAGCGGACGAAGTAACGTCCATACGCGTCGCCCGCGGCAAAGCCGGAGGGACGTCGACCGAAGCAGAGTTCCGGGTACCAGGCGTAGGGGCGGTCCCAGCGAACGTCTTCGGCAACCCCGGCGGACCGGCCGACGACGCCGACGAGCTCCAGCGACTTGCCGGGGATCCTGCCAGCTCCATGCAGGCGGTCGAGAAAGGAGTTCGTATGGTCGAGGGCACGCCGCACGGCCAGGAATTGGCCTTCGGCCTCCTCCAGCAAGGACGCCAGGTCCGGGGATACGTCGGGAAGTTCCCTCCGCCATCCGCCTGGGCCGACGACGCCGCGCAGGTAGCGATGTCCCGTCCAGTGCTCGGCGAAGCGCAGGATGCTCTCGCGCAGGCGGTAGAGGTCGGCGGCTGCCACGACCATCCCGGTCGAGGCCGCCAGCGACGCAAGGTCCCCCAGGTGACTGTGCAGGCGTTCAAGTTCCGCAAGCGCGCTCCGGAGAACGGACGCGCCCTCGCCGATCGCAAGACCCAGCGCATCCTCCACAGCGAGGCTGAAGGCCAGCGCGTGTGCGACGGTCGACGTGCCGGTTACCCGCTCTGAGATCTCCAGGGCCGCCAGGGCCTCTGACCCCTGCATCAGCCGGGCGACGCCGCGGCGCTTGTAGCCGTTCCGCAGCGTGAGGCCGTGGATCTGGTCGCCGAGGACGTTCATCTCGTAGCGGAGTGCCTCCGCTACATCGGCGCGCACCGGCCCGAGCGGCACGACGTGCATGCCCTCGCCGGTGACCTCGGGTTCCGCGCTCGCCGGCTCGAAGGCTTCGGGCGTAAACTCCTGCTCCTCCGCAAAGCGCATGCTCGGAAAGCCCCTTCGGCTCGGCCGCGCATGCGGCCCGGGGCCAACGTCGATCTCGTCGAACCTCCCGTCCTTTTGCCAAAGTGCTACGCGCACGCTGCCCTGCTCCGGGAAGATGTGCAGGACCTTGTGCCCCTCTCGGGCGGCCTGCTCACATGCGGCCGGCAAGGAGACCTCCATCCGTTCTGGCGTGTATTCCACGACTCCCCACCCCCTAACGCGGCAACGGCCAGTGCAGCATCCAAGGAACCGCGAAGCCGGAGAGCAGCAGCAGCACCGAGAGCAGCGCCGTCGGCACGGCTTCGAGTGCACCCTCCGGGGAGAGCCGCATCCCAGGCATGGGTTGGTACCAAAGGCGCGGCGCGCGGTAGGCGATGGCGATGAATCCCAGTGCGAGTAGCGCGAGCATGAGGATCGCGGGAATGACCGTAGCGTGGTCCGAGAGGCCCCCCGCCGCGACGAGCCATTCGCTGAAGAAGGGACCGAGGGGGGGAACTCCAGCCAGCGCCGCGAGGCCGAGCAGGAGACCGCCGCTGCCCCATGGCATGGCTTGATGCAGTTTACCGATCTTCTCACCGTCGACCGTGCCGTATCTCGTCTGGATCGCCCCGCTGACGAAGAAGCATTGGCTCTTCGCGAGCCCGTGGGTAATCACGTGCAAGAGAGCGCCCAGAAGGCCGATTCCTCCGAACCCCATCCCGAGTGCGATGACCCCCATGTGCTCGACCGAGGAGTAGGCGAGCAGTCGCTTGAGGTTGCGCTGCCCCGCCATCGCCCCGACGCCGACGACGAGAGACAGGAGGCCGAGCGCGATCAGCAGATCGGTCGGCCAGGTGGCTCCGTGGAGCAGGACTCGGGCTCTGTGCAGCCCGTCGTGCAGTACCCAGAGGATGCCGGCGAGTTCCGCGCCGGAAAGCAGTGCCGATACGGGCGCGGGGGCCTGCGCGTGGGCATCCGGAAGCCATGCGTGAAGTGGCACGAGCCCGGCCTTGGCACCGAATCCGACCAGCAGCAGGATCGCGCCGGCCGCGACCGTTGCGGGAGATCCGCCGCCGATGAGGATCACGCCCGCAAGGGCGATGAGCCCGCCCATCCCGGCGAGCATGAGGTATTTCCATGCGGCCTCGAACGGGTGGACGCCGGGCTTCAGCCCGACGAGCGCCACAGAGCTCAGCGTCGTCGCCTCGACGGCGACCCAGAGGGCGAGCAGCGACCACTGCTCACCGAGGGCGAAGAGGCTTGCAGTGAAGACGCCCAGCAGAAGGAAGTAGGAAGACTGCAGCGGCTGCGGCCACGCATCGTCTGTCCCGCCAGCGAGGTAGCTCGGCGAGGCCCAGAACGCGGCCGCCCCAAGAACCGCAACGAGGCCCTGGTAGGCGTCGCTCCAGTTTCGGGTGGAGTACGCTGCCCAGACGAAGGCTGCCGCGAGGAGCGCGAGCAGGAGGGAGCCGATGCGGCCGCCGACCCCCTGACGCCAGGCGGCGAGCAGGCCGAGGACCAGCGCGATCGCAATTCCGGCGAGCCCGAGCTGATGGGCGATGGATGTGGTGATGGCCCTTACCCCCTAAGCTGCGTCAGGTGGTCCGCCGTCGGAGACGCGGAGAACTCCTCGGTCCCTCGACGCTGGAGCCATGCGAGCAGGGCTCCGAGCGCCAGCACTTCCACGACAGCCAGTACCTCAGGCAGTCCTGGCAGGGTGGGGTACTGTAGGGTGAGCAGGCTTACCCCAAGCTCTGCACCGATCAGCAATAGTGCCTGCACCCAGACCTCCCGCCGCATCATCGCAAGCCATAGCGCCGTGCCGAGTACCGAGACGGATAAACCCGCCACGCCAAGCGTCCACCATGAGAGAGCGAGCACCAGCGCCGCGCCGAGTACGAGCGAGGGGGTCCCGCGCGTCGCCACGCCGTACTCAGCGTGCGGCAACCGGCTTGCAAGCAGGGACGGCACTGCGAACACCTTCACGACCAACCAGAGGAGCGCCAGTAGGAGCCAGGCGGAGTCCGATCGACCGACGTAGACTGCGGCCGCTACCGTTGCGAGGGCGGCGATGCGGTACCACCCCACCGCGCTGTGGCTCCTGCGAGCGATCGCGAGCAGGAGCACGCAGAGCCATGCGACGAGGGTCAGAACGACGAGGCTGCTGGCGGTCAAGTACAGTCCTCCTTAGGAGATGGCGATGGCGAGGGCAGCCAGAGCGGCCACAGCGACAGAAACGCTGAGATACTCTGCAATGCGAAGCAGGCGAAGCTTCGCGAACGACAGCTCCACGAGCACCACCACCATTCCGAGAACGGTCAGCTTCGCGGCTGTGGCCAGAGCCGCCAATCCGATCGCGGTGGGTGCGAGGGATCCAGCGAGTCCCCAGGGCGTTGCGAGGACGTTGACGAGGATGATCCCGAGCACGGTGAACTTCATCCAGCCGCCCCACTCAAAGAGGGCGAGATCTGTCCCGGTAGCCTCGAACGTTCGGTTGGGATCGATCAGCGAGAGTTCCTGGCTGGAGTCCGGATTGTCGACGGGCAGCCGGCCGGCTTCCGCAAGGATGAGCAGGATCCACGCGACGATAAGCAGACCGTGGCTGGGCGTGAGGAGGGCAGCACCGCCGAACACCTGGTTCACAACATACGGGATGGTTGCACCCCCTACGGCGGCGGCGGTGAAGAGCGCCGCCAGCGTGAGGGGTTCCGCCAGCGTTCCGATGAATCGGACCCGGCTTACCGCAATCGATGTGAAGGGACTGCCCGTATCTGCAGAAGCCAATAGCAGCACCAGCCCCGCGGCGCCCAGGATCATCCCTCCGCCGAGCATGTCGGCCATGAAGGCAAGCGGTAGGGGGAAAGTCGTGAGCACTGGGATCAGGAGCGCGACGATCAATGGTGCGGAGAAGTAGACGACGGGAGCGATCGAGCGGATCGCCGTGGTTTCCGTATTCCAGAGCAGTTCCTTGTGAAACCATTTGTAGAGATTGCGGTAAGGCTGCAATATTGGAGGACCGACCCTGCGCATTCCACGCGCCTTGAACCGATCCATAATTCCCTTAAGAAGAGGTGCGAAAAAAAGCACAAACAATACCTGGAAAATCTGCGCTAAGATGTTTACAAAAATGCCCCCTTGCACAGGGGCACAAAAATACCCCTGTCGATATCGACAGGAGTCATTAGCCATTCCGGCAGTTTGGGTCGTCCCCAGGCGGATCTCCATCGCCTACGGCGATCATACGCGACACTTATGCGCGTGTCAACGAGAACTTGCTCCGGCACGCGTGCCGGAAGATTCGTGCCGGGTGAGGGATGCCCGCACCGCAAACGCCTGCACGACTTGCTAGTCGTCGCCGAAGACCTCCGTGTAGAGGTCCGCGCCGTAGCTGGTCGGCAGCGGGCCGGCGATCGCGAGGCGGAAGCTGCGCCGGGCATCCTGCTCCCGCAGGGCGCGCAGGAAGAGCGTCCGGTCAGAGCCCTCACGAAGAAATCCTTCCGCGAGGTCGTAGAAGTGCGTCACGAAGAACACCTTCACTGCTGCCTCGACGAGAACCCGGATGATCTGACGCCCGATTTCCGAGCCCTCCTGCTCATTTGTGGAGGAGAACGACTCATTGCAGAGCAACAGGCCGCCTGGCCGGACGAGGTCGACCGCTTGACTCATCCTGCCAAGCTCCTCGTCCAGCCTGCCGCTCTTGAGCGCAGCATCTTCCGGGCGCGGGAAGTGGGTCAGGATGACGCTGCAGACATCCGCGGCGAAGGACTGCGCTCCGACGAACATGCCGCACTGCATCATGAGCTGCGCAACGCCCATGCTGCGCAGAAACGTCGACTTGCCCCCCTGGTTCGCGCCGGTGATGAGCACGAGTGCCTTGCCGTCGGCGGCAAGGTCGTTCCCGACGGCCCTGCCGTCCAACGTGAGCGAAAGACAGATATCGTAGAGGCCGGCGGCCGACATGTGCCCGCTGCCGAGCGGCAGTGCACGAGGGATGCAGGTCGGCTCGCCCTTCACGTCGAGAGCATCGTGCAGATTCAGCGCACCGACGTAGAAGCCGAGCTCCGCGCGCAGTAAGGCGAAGAAACTCAGGACGTGCTCCGCGGACTGCGCGAGCGCGTTCGCCACAAGGTTGATCCCCCGGCCGCGCAGCTCCGAAAGGGCTTGATGGCCAGCCTCGTCGCGGTCTGCGATCTCGAAGCTGTAGGTCTTGCGCCGCTTTCCGAGGAGCCGATGCACCAGCGAACGCGTCTCCGGGGGCGGCACATGCAGGACGTAGTCCTTGCCCTTGCCGCCGAGACCGAGGTGCGCGCTGAGCAGGACCCCCCGCTCCAGACGCAGTTCCCGTAGGTGGCCCTGCAGGGTGCGGAAGTACTCCTCGTCCAGTTCCTGCGCCAGCATCGCGAAGAGCTGGGTGAATCCCCGCGAGCGGAAGGCGCTGTGATGCTCTCGCGCGATCGCTCTCAGCCTCTGCAGCATCCCCACCAGCATGTCCAGCATCTGGACCGATCGGCTGAGGATCAGGTCGGGAGACTTGGCAAAAAAGTAGAAGCCGTGGATCTGTCGTTCGCGGGAGATCGCCTCGACGACCAAGTCGTAGACCCCTCGGACAGTCTCTGGGTGCCGCAGGCAGTCCTCCAAGACCTCCTGCCGGTAGACGATATCGTCCGGATCGTGCAGGCTGCATAGCACGCCGCGCTGCGCGATCTCGCGCAGGAACTTGTCGCCCCCGGCCATTGCGTCGAACAGCAGATCGAGCCCGAGATCCAGCGTCAGATCCTCCGCCTGCGGCGGCAGCGCGGCCTGCGGATTGAAATCGCGGTCGCGGTGCATCAAGAGCGTTTTCATTGCGCGAGTCTGCGCTGCAGCATGTCGTAGGTGAGCCGGTGCTTACGCGCGATCGCCATGGCGTAGGCGAGACCGTCCGCGGAGCGCCGCAAGATCTCGTACGTCCGCCTGGCGGGGTCCTGCGGGTCGGCTGTGCTGACCATGCTCACCGTCGCATCTCCCAATCTCGACAGGTCGTCAATGAACGTGACGTAGACGCAGAGCATATCTTTGCGGATCACGCGCTGCAGCATCTCTCTGCCCAGGAACCGTGCATCCTGCAGGGTCGTGGAGGAGAAGGTCTCGTTCATGATCAGGATGCTGCGGCTGGTCGCGGCCTCCAGGATGGCGTGCAGCCGGACGAGCTCGCCCTGCAGCCTGCCGCGCAAGTCTTCGACCTGCTCTGGGCGCGCAAAGAGGGTGAAGATCCGGTCGCAGAGCAAGAGGCGCGCCTGGCGCCCGGGAACGGGTAACCCAAGGCGGGCCAGGTGGTGCAGCTGGCCGAAGGTGCGCGCGAACGTCGTCTTGCCGCCCTGGTTCGGGCCGGAGACGACGAAGATCCGCTCTTCGCCCTGCAGGTGAAAGTCATTGCAGACCACCATGCCGCCTTCGCGCACGAGGCTGTCCGCGAGCGCAAGATCGAACGTGCCCTGCGCGCGCACCGCCTTTGCGTCGGCGAAAACCTCAGGGTAGCAGAATGGCAGGCCCGCCGCTTCCAGCCTCCGGATGAAGGCAAGGTACCCGAGGTAGAACTGCACCTCGCGGTCGAAGCGCGCGAGCGTCGGGTCGAGGTAGCTGCGCCGGCGCTCGGGATAGGCTGTCAGTTCGGCGAAGAGTTCAGGATAGAGCCTTGCAACTCTGTCGAGCACCTCAGCCTCGACGTGGTTCGCCTCCGGGAAGTCGGGGAAAGTGACGCGGTAGTCCTTGGCGCCTCCTTGCCGGAACTTGGCGAAGGTCTCCTCGATCTCCCGGCTGTAGTCCGGGGCCGGCTCGTGTTCGCTGACCGTGACCCGGCTTCCCCTGAGCTGCACGCGGTACTCGACCGATCCAAGTGCGTCCTGCAGCTGCGCGGCGTCCGCCGCCAGGGCCGAGAACGCATCAGAATTTGCATACTCGCTCAGATACGCCTTCAGCGCGAGCATTCCGCGCGACCGGACCTCACTGCCAGAGAGCGCGTCTGCGAAGGTGCGAACGCACAAACAGTAGGTCCCGACCGCGCGTAGAAACCAAATCGCCTTCTGGTATGGGTAGTAGAGTTTCTGCGCCTGTGCGAGTTGTACGCGCATCGCGCGCATGCCACCCGCGAACGCCTCGATATGGCTGCGCAGCTGCTCGTCCTCGAGTTCGCGAAGAACCTCTTGGCGGTAGGTGATCTCCTCGACACTCCCGAGTGGCATGCGGAAAAAGGGCGCGAGGTCGTACTCTTCGCTGCCGGCGATGACGGATGCGATGATCTCGCTGAGGTGCAGATCGGCGTAGAATTCTGCGGCCGGCCCCTCGGCAGCGTCATGGGCGTGTCCACCCTCCCCGGTGAACAGGATGCTCGCGAAGCCCAAGCGCGACCCACCTCCTGCCTTGGTAACGATACCGACAAACATCTCCGCGTCCGGCATGGCCGCGAGCCGCCTCGGTTCCGCGCAGCAAACGTCAAGCTGACGTCCCCGGCCTGCGCGCACGGCTCAGCGGTCGACGCGGGCAGGAGTCGTCAGCCGTGTACGGCGGTTTCCCCGCACCAGGGAACTTCTGGGCGGTACGGGGTGGTAGACCTCCATTACCTTGGCTCCCTTATACGGCCTATCTAAGAAGCGCGTCAATGGCATGACCCGCACGCTGAAGCGCAGCCCCGCCCTTCCTTCCGCTTGCCCTGCGGAAGTTCCGTTGGCT
>JAKAPV010000054.1 GCA_021806845.1 Bacillota bacterium
TCGGTTCGCGAAGAGGATTCGTGTTTTTGCACTCCGGATAGCCCGGGCAGGCGAGGAAGCGGCCGAAGCGCCCATGCTTGATGACCATCATGCGGCCGCAATTCTCGCACTGCACATCGGAGACCTCGTCGTGCTGCTCCACCTTCGCGATCGCCTCGTCCGCCTTCGCGAGGTCCTTCGAGAACGGCTCGTAGAACTCGCGCAGGACGGTCTTCCACGGCGCCTCCCCCTCCTCGATGAGGTCGAGCCGGGACTCGAGGTCGGCCGTGAACTCCGGGTCGACGATCTCCGGGAAGTGCTCGCGCAGCATCTGGTCGACGAGTTCGCCGAGTTCCGTGGGGTGCAGGCGGCGCTCGCGGCGCTCGACGTACTCGCGGTCCTGGATCGTCTGGATGGTTGGCGCGTAGGTGCTCGGGCGGCCGATGCCGCGCTCCTCCAGCGCCTTCACGAGCGACGCCTCGGTGTAGCGCGGCGGCGGCTCGGTCTCGTGCTCCTCGGAGTTCGCGGCGAGGCACTTGCAGCGGTCTCCTTCGGAAAGAGGCGGCAGCTCGCGGCTCTCCTCGCCAGGCTCGTCATCGGCCGTGCCCTGGAGGGCGAGAAAGCCCTTGAACACGAGGACGCTGCCCGAAGCGCGGAAGGGGTGCTCGCCCGCCCGCAGCTGCACCGTCGTCAAGTCGTACTCCGCGGGTGACATGCAGCTCGCGACAAAGCGCTGCCAGATCAGCCGGTAGAGCTGCAGCTGCTCGCGGGTGAGGGACTGCGCGACGTCTTCCGGCCGCCGCAGCACCGATGTGGGACGGATCGCCTCGTGGGCATCCTGGACGCCGGTGCGGCGGCGTTCCTTGCGCTCCGCAGGCTGCGCGTAGTCCGCTCCGTACTTCGCGCGGATGAACTCGGCGGCGTCGGCGCGCGCCTCGTCGGCGACGCGCGTCGAGTCGGTGCGGATGTACGTGACGAGGCCGACTTGCCCTTCCCCGGCGACCTCCAGCCCCTCATAGAGCGCCTGCGCGACCGCCATCGTGCGCCGCACGGTGAACCCGAGGCGGCGTGCGGCCTCCTGCTGCAGGGTCGAGGTGGTGAAGGGCGGCGGCGAATTGCGCCGCCGGTGGCGGCCTTCCACCTGTGCGACGAGGAAGTCCTTGCCTTCGACCTCCCGCAAAAGGCGCGCTGCGAACTCCCTCTCGCCGATGCGCTCGCCGCTGTCGCCCTCCACCTGGTAGCGCGCCTCGAAGGACTCGCCCCCCGGCGCCCGCAACGTCACGCCGAGGGTCCAGTAGCGGACGGGGACGAAGGCGCGGATCTCCTCTTCGCGTTCGACGATCATGTGGACGGCTGCCGACTGGACGCGGCCGGCTGAGAGACCCGGCCGCACCTTGCGCCACAGGAGCGGCGAGAGCTGGTAGCCGACCAGCCGGTCGAGGATGCGGCGCGCCTGCTGGGCATCAACGAGGTCGCGGTCGATCTTGCGCGCGTGGCGCAAAGCGCTCTTCACGGCGTCCTTCGTGATTTCATGGAAGACGATGCGGACCGGAGCCGACTCGTCGAGTCCCAGCGCCTCGGCGAGGTGCCAGGAGATCGCCTCTCCCTCGCGGTCGGGGTCGGTGGCGAGGTAGACGCGCTCCGACTTCTTGGCGGCCTCCCTCAGTTCCTTGACGACGTCCCCCTTGCCGCGGATGGTGATGTAACGCGGAGCGAAGTCGTTCTCGACCGACACCCCGAGCTGGCTCTTGGGCAGGTCCCGCACATGCCCCTTCGAGGCACGCACCGTATAGCTCCGCCCTAGGAACTTCTCGATCGTCCTTGCCTTCGCAGGACTCTCCACAATGATCAACGGTCGCAAGGCTTGGCCTCCCAGTATGCATTCGGCCAGATGCGGGGCCGCTTGCCGTAGGATACTGCGCCTGACTCGCGGGGCGCAATTCGCGTGCGGTTAAACTATTTCCTTCTGAGGCAGGCTACACCCACGTATTGCCGCATCGACAGATTTTGCCCAAGCGTGTAGAATCATTTCATGCTGAATCGCCGCGCAGGCGGCGTACGGGGGAACCGATTCGCCATGGCGCATGTGCCGTGGCCACCGGGTGAATCGCACATCGCGACGGGCCTTCTCCCTTGGGCCCGAACCCAGAGCTAACCCCGGAAGCGGCTTAAGGGGGTCGTAGCGTGCCGTCTCCGAAGGGCAGACGCCGGCTGAAAGAATTGATCATCGGCGGCGCAATGCTCGCAGTGCTCCTTCCACCCGGTATCTCCCACGCCGCATTCGGCCAGGAGGTCCTCCGTTACGGCACGACCGACCACACAGACGTGCGGGTGCTCCAGGTCGTTCTGAACCGCCTGGGCTACGGCGTCACGGTAGACGGTGTGTTCGGTTCGGGCACACTCTATGCAGTCGAGTCCTTCCAACGTACCCACCACATCGCGCCGGACGGCGTGGTCGGCAATTACACCTTCGTCGCACTCGCGCAGGCCTCCCGGGCGCAAAGCCGCGGCAGTGACCCGCGCGGCTCTGCGTACACCGTGCAGACCGGCGACACCTTGAGCAGCATCGCTGCCAAGGAAGGCGTCACCGTGACTGCGCTCGAAGAAGCAAACCCCAACATCAGCGCGTCCGCACTACAGGTCGGGCTGGTCCTCGTGATCCCGTCCGCGTCCGCCGTGGCGGCGCAGCTTCCCGCTCCATCCAGCTTCGGCGCGCAGCTCGCCCAGCTCGCGCTAAAGATGGGTGGAGTTCGTTATGTCTACGGCGGCAGCAGCCCGTCCGCAGGCTTCGACTGCTCGGGCCTCGTGTATTACGTCGCGCAACAGCTCGGCGTGACGCTCCCGCGCACTGCGAGCGGACAGTGGCAGAGCGGTGTGGCAGTTCCGGCCGGCGACCTCCAGCCCGGCGACCTCGTTTTCTTCAATACGCAGGGCTACGCGAGCCACGTCGGCATCTACATCGGCAACGGCCAGTTCGTGCAGGCGGAGACCTGGGGCACGGTCGTGCACGTCACGAGCCTGTCGACCTCCTACTGGGCCGACAGTTACCTCGGCGCCCGGCGCATCTACCAGTAGCCTTTCGCCGGCAGCCGGCCGCAGCGCGCGGCCGGCTGCCGCGTTTGCTAGCCTTCCGCGGTGCGCTCCGCGAGGTTCTTGCAAAAGGACCGCCGATGCCACGGCGTGAGTCCTCGGCTCGCGATGGCCGCGAGGTGATCCGCTGCCCCGTACCCCTTGTTGCTTCGCCAGCCGTATGCCGGAAACTCGAGCGCGATGCGCTCCATCAGCGCGTCGCGTTCCACTTTGGCCAAAATGGACGCAGCCGCCACCTCGGCATAGAGGTGATCCCCCTTCGGCCGCGCGATCTGCGGCAGATCCGTGCCCGGCAGCGGGAAGGCGTCGAGGATCAGGTGGTCCGGACGCACGCCGAGGCGGCGCAGCGCCCTGTGCATGGCTTGCCGCGTCGCCTCGACGATGCCCATGCGGTCGATCTCCCGCGGCGTCGCGTAGCCGACCGCCGCGGCCACGGCACTCGCCCGGATCAGCGGCGCGAGGCGGCGGCGCTGCAGCGGCGTCAGGCGCTTCGAGTCGTCGACGCCCGGAACCTCGAGCTCGCGGTCGAGCACGACGGCGCCGGCGGCCACGGGCCCGGCCAGCGCGCCCCGGCCCACCTCGTCAATCCCGCAAAGCAGCCGGTAGCCCCAGCGCCGCAAGTCCCTGCTGCGCTCCGCCCGCTGCAAAAGCTCTTCAGGGTTCATCGCTGGGCCACTCCAACTGGGCCGGGCGGAGCCGGCCTTGCCGCAGGTCCTGCAGCACGGCGCGGCAGGCGCGCCCGAGGTCGAGTTCGCCTCCGCGCAGCAGGAGGTTCTGGTGCCGGGCGACGGCCGCCAGCGGGTCGCGCTCCCCCGCGACCACGTCGTAGCGCTCCGCGGCCGGCCCGGGCAGGGCCGCGAGCACGGTGCGCGCCGCTTCTTCGAGGTCGTAGTCGGACTCGGGCACAAGCCCGATGGCCGCCGCGATCAGGGTCGGGCGCTTCGGCAGGATGCCGGGCAGGTCGAGGAGCGCGAGGTCTCCGCGGCGGATCCACTGCTCCGCGCGGGTCACGCCGGGCTTCGCTCCCACCGCCGCGGAGCGCGAGCCGGCAAGCCTGTTCACGAGCGTCGACTTGCCGACGTTGGGCATGCCGGCGACGAACAGGCGCAGCGGCGGCCTGCCCATCCGTTCATTCAGCCAGCGCACGAGCACGGCCGGCGGCGCCTTCTTCGCGTCGAGCGCAAAGCAGGGCTGGTCCAGGATGCGGCACCACGCCGCCACGGCGGACCGGTCCGCGAGGTCGGCGTGGGTGAGGACGAGCACAGCCGGCACGCGCTCCAATACGCGACGCAGCCAGGGCAGTCGAGAGGAGACCGGTGCACGCGCATCCGCCACCTCGATCCAGGCGTCGAGGTGATGTCTTGCCTCGCGCAGCACGCTTTCCGCGCGCTGCATGTGCACCGGTATGCCGGTCACTGCGGGATCGGACCGAACTGGCTCAAGGGCCAGATCACCCAGAAGGCCACGCCCTGCACCGCCTTGACGCTCACGGGGCCGAAGAAGCGGCTATCCTCGCTGGCGGCGCGGTGGTCGCCCAGCACGAAGATATCCCCCTTGGGCACCGTGAGCGGCGCCATGTTCCAGTTGTCCTCCGTGCTGACGCCATGATGCACGAGGAACGGCTGGGGCATCTTCCTGCCGTTGACGTAGACCTGTCCATCGACCATCGAGACCGTCTGCCCGCCGGTCGCGATCACGCGCTTGACGTAGGGCGGCTGCCCCGGGATCGGTGGCTGGAAGATGACGATCTCCCCGTAGTGCAAGGATCCGAAGCGGTACCACAGCTTGTTGACGAGCAGGCGCTCGCCGTTCTGGAGTGTGTTCTGCATGGAAAAGCCGTCCACGATGTACGGCTCGACGACGAACGTCCGGATGACGAGGGCAAGCACGACCGCGACGATCACCGTCTCCAGCGTATCGCGCAGCGCCTTGCGAGGCTGTCGTCCGAACAATTGCCCACCTCCCGATTCGCGCACAGTGCTTCCCCTCATGGCGACGGGAGCGGTCCGAACTCGCTGAGCGGCCAGATCGCCCAAAATGCGACGCCATCGACAGCGCTCACCTTGACGGGTCCGAAGTACCTGCTGTCGCGGCTATCCGCGCGGTGGTCCCCGAGGACGAAGATATCGCCCTTGGGAATCTTGGTGGCAGGCATGTTCCAGTGGTCCTGGGTGCTCACGCCGTGATGCACGAGGAACGGCTGGGGCATCTTCCTGCCGTTGACGAACACCTGTCCATTGACCATCGAGACCGTCTGTCCGCCCGTGGCGATCACGCGCTTGACATAGAGCGACTGGCCGGGGATGGGAGGCTGGAAGATCACGATCTCGCCGTAATGCAGGGGAGCGAAGTGCCACGTCAGCTTGTTGACGAGGAGCCGCTCGCCGTTCTGCAGCGTGTTCTCCATCGAGAAGCCCTTTACGTAGAACGTCTCGACGACCCAGGTACGCAGCACCAGCGCAAGCGCGACCGCCACGATGATGGTCTGGACCACGTCGCGCAGCGCGCTGCGGGGTTGCCTGCTCAACAAACCTCCACCTCCGCTTCGGCGCCGATATCCGGGACGGCGACGAGGGCGGCCGTGCCGCCCTCGTCCTCGCCGCTACCGCCGCTCGCGGATACGGGCCGCCTTTCCGGAAAGCCCTCTCAGGTAGTAGAGCTTCGCGCGGCGTACCACGCCGTGGCGCATGACCTCGATGCGGTCGATGCGCGGCGAGTGCAGGAGGAACGTGCGTTCGACGCCAACGCCGTACGTCACGCGTCGTACCGTAAAGGTTTCGCGCAGGCCGCCGTGCTTGCGGGCGATCACCACGCCCTCGTAGGCCTGGATGCGCTCGCGGTTGCCCTCGACGACCTTCACGTGCACCCGCACCGTGTCACCCGGACGAAACTCCGGAATGTCCGTGCGCATCTGGGCCTCTTCGATCATCTTCAACTCGTCCATGTCAGCACCTCCTTCGCTGAACGTTTCTCATCGCGCTCTCGCACCCGCGCCCCGGAGCCTGCGCGTCCGCTCTTCGGACGCGCGTCTGCGGTAGCTCTTTACGGCGCCATGGTCGCCGGAACGCAGGATCTCCGGTACGCCGATCCCCTGGAAGAGGGGCGGTCTCGTATACTGGGGGGCCTCCAGGAGGTCCCCGTCGAAGGACTCCTCGCTGAGCGAGCGGTCCTTCAGCACGCCGGGCACGAGGCGCGCTACGGCGTCCACGATCGCCCAGGCGGCCGGTTCCCCTCCCGTCAGCACGAAGTCGCCAAGCGACAGCGTGCAGTCGACGAAGTGGCGGATGCGGGCATCGAAGCCCTCGTAGTGGCCGCACAGCAGGATGAGGTGTCGCTCCCTCGCAAGACCGCGCGCGATGCCCTGATGGAATCTTGCCCCATCTGCGGACAGCAGGATCACCAGGCTGTCCGGACGGCGCAAATCGCGCAGGGCGCGCAGGATCGGCTCAGGCTTCAGCAGCATTCCCGCGCCCCCGCCGTAGGGCTCGTCGTCGAGCGTCTGGTGACGGTCCACGGCGTAGTCGCGCAGCTGCACATCCCGCACCGCGATGAGCCCGCGTTCCTGGGCGCGTCCCAGGATGCTGCCGCGCAAGGCTTTGGCGACGGAACCGGGGAACAGGCCGACGACGTCAACCAGCAGCGTCTGGCCCAAGCACACCGCCCCCTCGCACGGTGATGCGGCGCTCCGCGAGGTCGACCGAAAGCACCGTAGCGCGGACCGCCGGGATGAGGAAGCGCCCGCGCGGGCCCTCCGCGATCCACAGGTCCTGCGCCGGCCGGGCCTCTACGGCCCGCACCTCGCCGAGGCGTTCTCCCTGTTCGTCAAACACCTCGCAGCCGACCAGGTCGTGCACGTAGTAGCGCCCTGCTCCGAGCCGCGGTGCCGCGGCGCTTTCTCCGTAGAGGCGCTTGCCGGGGAGCCGCTCCGCCTCCGCGCGGGAGGCGATCCCCTCGAGCGCGAGGATGGCGCCTGCCTTCCACGGCTTGACGCCGATTACGCGGCGGGGCTGGTCCTCGCCTTCGAGGTAGAGTTCGCGTCCCTGCGGCCGGATCTCGGGATCCCACAGTTCGACGCGCACCTCGCCGCGGATGCCGTGGACCGCCGCGATGCGACCGACCTCCAGCCTCACTTGACCTCTACGACGACCTGCCGGCCTTCCCGCTCGCCGACCGCGCGCATCACAGCGCGCAGCGACTTCGCGATCCGGCCGTTGCGCCCGACCACCCTGCCGACGTCGCTCGGGTCCACCGAGACGACAAAGAGCAGGCGGCGTCCCTCATCATGGCGCTCTATGCGCACGGCGTCCGGCACCTTCACGAGTGCGCGCACGAGCACCGCCAGTGCTTCATCCATCACTTGGCTCCATCCTCTTTGCCCGCGGACACTCCTGCCTTGCGGAGGATGTCGCGGACAGTCTGCGAGGGCTGCGCTCCGTTGCGCAGCCAGTAGCTGGCGCGCTCGGCCTTCACCTCGACCACGGCGGGCTGCTTCTTCGGATCGTAGTACCCGATCTCCTCGATGAAAGCACCGTCGCGCGGGGAACGGCTTTCGGCCACCACGATGCGGTAGAAGGGGTTCTTCTTCGCACCCATGCGGCGCAGGCGGATCTTGACGGCCAGTTCACTCACCTCCTCTCAAGCGGTGGCATGGGCGGCATCTTGCCGCGCATGCCCTTCATGGCCTTCGCCATCCGGCGCATCTCTTCGAACTGGCGCAGCACCCGGTTGACATCGGCGACGCTCGTCCCTGAGCCCTTCGCGATGCGTCGGCGCCGGCTGGCGTCGAGAAGACGCGGGTCTCGGCGCTCTGCGCGCGTCATCGACTGCAAAACGGCGAGAGAGCGACCGACCTGGCTCTCGTCGAGATCCCGGTCCTTCAGCTTGCGGCCGACCCCGGGGATCATGCCGAGAATCTCCCGCATGGAGCCCATCTTGCGCACGGTCTGCAGCTGCGTCATCAGGTCATCGAGCGTGACCTGGCCCTTGCGCAGCCGCTTCTCCATCTCGGCGGTGTCGGCCTCGGCGGCCTGTGCCTGCGCGCGTTCGATCAGGCCCATCACGTCGCCCATGCCGAGAATGCGCTGGGCCATGCGGTCGGGACTAAAGGCCTCCAGCTGCTCGGGGCGCTCGCCGGTGGAGGCGAACAGGATCGGTTTGCCGGTTGCGGCGCGCACCGAGAGGGCCGCACCGCCGCGCGCGTCGCCGTCCACCTTCGACAGCACGACGCCGTCGATGCCGACGTCCCGCTGGAACGCCTCCGCCGTGCCGAGCGCCGCCTGACCGGTCATCGCGTCCAGGACGAGGATGGTCGCGGCCGGATCCGTCGCCCGGTGGATCGCCTGCAGCTCCGCCATGAGCTCCGGGTCGACCTCCTGGCGGCCGGCCGTGTCGATCAGCACGACGTCCTGGCCGCCCTGGCGCGCGCGTTCGATGCCCGCGCGCGCGGCCCGCACGGGGTCCTGCGTCTCCGGGCGCTGCACGGGAACGCCGATGCGCTCGCCGAGCACCGCCAGCTGTTCGATGGCGGCAGGACGCTTCAGGTCGCAGGCGACGAGGAGCGGCCAGTGCTGTTCCTGCTTCATGCGGAGTGCGAGCTTCGCGGCGAACGTCGTCTTGCCGGCGCCCTGCAGGCCGAGAAGCAGCACGACGTGCGGAGCCTTGCCGCGTAGGCGCAGCGGCTGGGCGTCGCCGCCCAGGAGGTCGCGCAGCGCCTCGTGCACATGCTTCAACACCGTCTGGCCCGGCGTCAGGCTCTGCATCACGTCTTCTCCGAGCAGTTTCGGCTCGAGCCCTGTGACGAAGTCACGGGCGACGGCGAAGTGCACGTCGGCATCCAACAGCGCGATGCGCACTTCGCGCAGCGCCTTCTTGATGTCCTCCGGCGTCAGCTTGCCGTGTCCGCGCAGCCGATCGAACGTCTGCCGCAGGCGCTCCTGCAGCTGCTCAAACATCCGCTTCCAACTCCCTAAGCCGCTCCTGCGCCACTGCGGCGGCTGACGACGCATCTCCGCGCAGGAGCGCTTCGCGCACCGACCGCCAAGCGGAAACATCCGCTGCGTGCTCGGCGATCGCGCCGATCGCCGTTTCGAGGTCCTCCATCGCGCGTTCCGCCCGCCGCACCAAAAGCAGTGCTGCCGGGCGGCTGCAGCCGAGTTCCTCCGCGCATTCCGCGAGCGAAAGGTCCTCCAGGAGGTGCAACTGGAAGGCCCGCCGCTGGCGCTCGCTCAGGGCTTCGCCGTAGAAGTCGAAGAGCAGCGCGCGCCGCGCGAGGGGATCCATCGTCAGCACCCCTCTGTTAAGACTCAACGTTAACAGACAATACAGGCGTTGCCGTGCAGCGTCAAGTCGCTGCCCCGGCGTGAAGCCGAGGCGCACTGGAGACGCGCCAGTCAGGACGCGTAAGCAGGATCCGGGTTCCACACATATTCCATGCGGCTGGCGGCGGCTCTTGCGACTTCAGAACCGAGCAGGCGCGCCACGAGATGCAAGGTCATGTCCGTCCCGGCGGAAATGCCGGCCGACGTCACGATGTTGCCGCTGTCGACCCAGCGGGCGGATTGGTCCCAGACAGCGCCGGGCACGACGGATTGCACCCAGAAAAATGCCCGGCGGTTGGTCGTGGCCCGCACGCCGTCAAGAAGTCCTGCGCTGCCCAGCAGTGCGGCGCCCGTGCATACCGAGGCGATGATCTCCGTCCGCTGCGCTTGGGCACGGACAAACGCATGCAGCGTCTCGTTCTTGTACTGCGTGCGCGTGCCGAATCCACCGGGTGCGATGAGGATGTCGAGCTTGGGACAGTGCGC
The DNA here is from genome assembly GCA_021806845.1 of Bacillota bacterium. Lineage (GTDB taxonomy): Bacteria > Bacillota > Sulfobacillia > JAJZYS01 > JAJYTV01 > JAJYTV01. The sequence goes on from JAKAPV010000054.1 coordinate 9,873, forward strand.
GAAGGTATGGTCCGGGACAACGCGCATGCCTCCCCGCATCACGACGGGCGTATCCTTCTCGGCCACGCTGACGACTTGGAACGGATATGGCGGATCGTCGTCGTCCCGGCCCGAAAAGTGGGCCACGGTCAACGCTTCCACCGGACCGAAAACGTCCAACGGTTCGAACTCGGGGAATAACAGCAGCCCGACCCTGCGCGATTTGTTCATGCTCGATCGCTCCCTCTTGCGACGCTGCCTTGAGCGTTCCAACAGTGTTGCCCTGGACCTCCTTGCCGGGCAGGTGCCGCTCCACGACGCGGCGAAGCCTGGAACCATCTGCCAATGCAGCAAGGGGGCGCAGACAGTGCGCAGAGCGGCCCGCCTCTCAAGCGTGCTGACGATTGCGCTGCTCACCGCTGCGTGCGGCGCGGCAGCCCCGCACCAGACGGCGACAGGCCATCCCCATCGTCATGCCCGGACCACAACATCATCCACAGGCGGCGCGCAGACCGGAACGGGAACCGAGTCCTCTACCGGCACCGGCACCCCGCGGGCCGGAACGGGAAGCGGGCCCTCGACGGGCGCTACATCCTCCGCCCCCGGTGCTGGATCGTCCATCGCCAACCCGAATCCTCCGGGTCCTCCGGTCACCGATGCAGCCGGCAAGGAATGCCTCGCCGCGCTGGCGGCGGCACACGTCGACACGTCGCATGTCACGGACTCCTCCGGCGGGCCGCCGACCGAGGTCCCCATGACGCTCAGCTCGTCGCTTCAGAGCGGCCCGGTCGCCCAGGGGACGGGCTGGGCATCGGGGATCCAGACGGCGACCTGGAACCTCCTCTCGTCGGCGGCAGGCATGCCCCTCACGCCATACCTCGGGCAGACGCTGGCGGAAGTTACCTTGAACAACTGGGGGAGCCTCCAGATCGGCGATTACGTCTGCTTCGAACAGGGCCCTCACGTGGTCGGGCTTTTCGCTCAGCAGCCCTACTACAGCTTTCAGCCGATGCAAGACGTGACCCTCCAGGGCAAGACGGTCCAGGACCTCACAGGACTCGGCTACCTGCAGTGGCTGGAGTCCGTGGGCGCATACGAGCCCAAGCCTGCGCCCAACAGCTCGTCGATGAGCGCCGAAGCAGCGCTCCTCGACTACTTCGCGGTGTTGAACGCGGGGCTCCCCGCGCCGCAGCAGAGCTCGATCGGATCTACTCTGGTGCCGAACGGCGAGAGCTTCTCCAGTATGGCCTCGATCTTCCAGGCGCTCGTCCCCCTGGGCGTGACTCCGTGGCAACCGCCTCCCCCCGGTAGCGCGGGCAACCCCGAACTCTCCCAGGAGTTCGGGGTTGGGCTCTGGCCGGACTTCCGCAACTTCAACACGAATTACCTGGCTGGCGACGGCTGGGTCGGCGAATTCATCACCGTCGACCGCACGACAACCTCGTCGCCCTGGCTGGTGACAGGGTTCGGCACCGGACCTTGAACGTGGTGCGCGTGATGCCCTCGACCCACCCTACCCTGCGGCAGATCGCCGCGGATATGTTGTCGCTGCTCGCAGTGCGGGCGCTCCACCTGCTGGAGCGCCCCGCAATGTCGGTGGACAGGCAGAAGGCTGCCGCCTTTGATAGTACGCTCGCCGCGGCAGTGAACTCCCCCGCGAAGTCCGTCTCCTACGCGCTCCCGTACCCGAAATACGAATTCCTGCGCTACGTCTCAGAGCACCACGGCCTGCTGCTCCATGGGTCAAACGGTTTGCCGCGCAGCCAGCTCGAGCCTCGGCTGCAGACGACGTTCTTCGGCCAGCCGGCAACGGCCGTGTTTGCGACGCCGGATGACATCTGGTCCATCTTCTTCGCCATTGTGAACAACGATGGCTTCGTAGGCTCAAAGCGAAACGGCTGCATCCGCATTGGGCTGGAAAATAGCGTGCGCAAGTTCTACTGGTTCAGCCTCTCCACTGCGATGCGTGATCGGGAAGGCGAGCTCTGCGAAGGGACTGTCCACCTCCTGCCGACCTCGGCTTTCCGACGCAGCGACATCCCCGACGAATGGAAGAGCGATGTCCCGGTCGTTCCGATCGCCGCTCTTCGGGTGGCGCCCGCGGACTTTCCATTCGAGATCGGAGCTCATCCTGAAGTGCCCGCGTGGCGCTTCTTTTGGCGCATGGCGCTGCAGCGGCGCAGACCAACCCACTAGTATCGCCCAGCGTCCGCTTGGCCATACGGTATGATGGATCCGCGGCGCGAGCGAATGCCACGCGCTCTGACCCGGAGAAACGGAGGCAATCAGTGATGAGCATCGATCTCCGCCAGCAGGCGTCCGTCACACCCGAACTGCTCGCTTCCTGCCGGGAGCACTTTGCGAGCGACCCACGCCAGGTCACGCTCGCGCATGCGGTGCGCAAGAGCGGGATCGACGCCGTCGCCCTGAACGTCGATCTCGCGACGTCCATGCAGCACACCTTTTCGCACGTCGTGAAGGGCGGCCCGATCACCAACCAGAAGCAGAGCGGCCGCTGCTGGATGTTCGCCGGGCTCAACACCCTGCGCATCCCGGTCATGCAGCGCTGCAACCTTGAGGAGTTCGAGCTCTCGCAGGCGTACCAGATGTTCTGGGACAAATTCGAGAAGGCGAACTACTTCCTCGAGAACATCCTCGAGACCCTGCGAGAACCGCTCGACGGGCGACTTGTAGCCTGGCTCCTCACAGCGCCGCTCGGCGACGGCGGCCAGTGGGACATGTTCGTGAACCTGGTCGAGAAATATGGCGTCGTTCCCAAGTGGGTCATGCCGGAGACCTTCCACTCCAGCCGCTCGAGAACCATGAACGACCTCCTCACGGCGAAGCTGCGGCAAGACGCCGGGAGGCTGCGCGACCTGCACGAGCAGGGAAGCGAGCTTGGGCCCCTGCGCCAGGAGAAGGAGCGCATGCTCGGCGAGTTCTACGTCGCGCTCGTCACCTTCCTCGGCGAACCGCCGCACGAGTTCGACTTCGAGTACCGCAGCAAGGACGACGAGTTCCACCGTGACGCAGGCCTCACGCCGCTTGAATTCTTCCACCGCTATGTCGGCATGGACCTGCGGGAATATGTAAGCGTCATCAACGCGCCGACCGCCGACAAGCCGTACAGCCGGACCTTCACGGTCAAGTACCTCGGCAACGTCAAGGGCGGGAGCGATGTCATCTATCTCAACGTCGAAGCAGAGACGCTGCGAGAGGTCGCCATGGCGCAACTCCTGGCCGGCGAGGCGGTCTGGTTCGGCTGCGACGTAGGCAAGATGCGCGAGCGCGAAGGCGGTATCCTGGCGGAAGGCCTCTACGACTACTCCGCAGTGCTCGGCATGCCGCTCGAAATGACGAAGGCGCAGCGCCTCGACTACGGCGAGAGCCTGATGACCCACGCCATGGTGTTCACCGGCGTCAACGTCGTGGACGGCCGGCCCAACCGCTGGAGGGTGGAGAACAGCTGGGGTGCGGACGCCGGCAACAAGGGATTCTTCGTCATGAGCGACGAGTGGTTCGACGCGTACATGTACCAAGTCGTCGTGCGCAAGAGCGTCCTGCCCCAAGAGCTCCGGCAGGCCCTCGAGCAGCCGCCGATCGTTCTGCCGCCATGGGACCCGATGGGATCGCTGGCCAACTAGCCGCGACAAGGAAGTGCGGCCGTGCGCTCATGCGCGCGGCCGCTTCGTGTGGTCGCGCTCCTTCTACTCCGTGCGGTTGATCATGACGAGCCGCACGAGTCCCTCGGCGATGAGCCAGTACACAGCCATCGCGACCAACGTGAAGATCTCGAGCCGCGAGACCCCATACGCGACGCGATACCCGAAGAGGGTAAAGAACGGAGCGACGAACGGCGTCGACAGGCTGTAGACGAAGTTGGCGAACGCGTTCGCCGGATTGGCCCCCAAGAGGGCCAGTACGAAGCGGAAGGCGAGCAGCACGAGCAGGACCCGGACGATGTACCGGATCACGCGCACCCAAAGTCGTTGGCCTTCGACCCGAGGCTCCAGATCGGACATGAAATCACCCCTCGAAAATCGAGTAGGAGGGGGCGGTTAGCCCCCGTCCTCTCACACCACCGGACGTGCGGGTCCGCATCCGGCGGTTCGCCAGGGTTCGCGAGCTTTCCGGTACAGTTCGGTC